>NZ_JACSKB010000006.1:0-53544 GCF_018617335.1 Exiguobacterium sp. s63
CGTCCTGAGCCAGGATCAAACTCTCCAAAGAATTTGATATAGCTCTTAAATTGACGAAGCTTGCGCTTCATTCAAAAATTGTAAAACTTTTTTTGCCTCATCGTTCAGTTTTCAAAGACCAATCGTTGTCGTGTTAGCGACTTTTTAATAATAGCGATTTGACTCAGTAAAGTCAACCACTTTTTATTATTTTTTTCGCTTCCTGAAGGTTGTTTCGTGAACAACATCAGCGACGTTTATTAATATATCAGCATCCTAAAATTCCGTCAACTATTTTTCTAAAAAAACTTTTATTTTTTTCATTCGAACGATTAAATATAAAAAAACCGGTTGATGAACCGCTCCACTGAAGTAGAGCAATCCATACAACCGGTAACGTTTAAGAGGATTTTGACGACATCTGTTTTTTGCTTTTTTTCTTCACTTCTCCAGATGAAGCTGATTCAGCAACTTGTCCGGTTTGTTGGAAACGATGAAGCATCAACACTTGATAGGCGTTCGCAAACACTAAGGTAGCTAGCGCCGGCCAAAGTAATGGAATCTCGTCCGTTGTTTGAAGTGCTGGAATCCACTCGATTAACGTAATCACTGTCATTAAGAAAAGGGTCGGGATGAAAGCCGTCATGTTCGTTTGTTTCGCCTTACTCGTAGCAACTACCCAAGCGACAATGAGTAACACAACCATCTCGCCGATATAACGCCACACATGATCATTTCCGAATGCGAGCACTCGTAAGTAGACGGCATCAAAAATCGCGAATGCAATCAACAGAACTTGCACTCGATTCCATAGACGTGGTCCTCTGAATAAATCAAGTCCCACACGGTGAACAATTAAATAGGCAAAGAAGCCCATCATGCTGATCCCAGTCCATGTACTCGAGTAACTAAGCGCTGTAACAATTGCCTCCCAGGACTGACTGACCAAATAACCTGGATTCGCTAATAAATTCATCAGGAATCCAAACAACGTTCCAAATACGAGCGTTGTCCAAAACAAACGTAAAAAACCTTGTACTTTCATCTCTCACCGATTCACCCTTCTATTTGTTGAATGACTGCTTGCGCCAACTCATCATACGTATGCTCGAACGGATGGCCATCCCGATAGACGGAAGGAGCAAAATCTTCCTCATTGTCATACGGTTGACCGAGTGGAATTTGAGCGAGAAGCTTACTCTTCAGCGCCTCTGACAATTTCTCTCCACCGCCGTAACCGAATACGTATTCTTTTTCACCTGTCAGCTTACTTTCAAAGTAAGCCATGTTCTCAATGATACCTAACACTTTATGGTTCGTTTTAATCGCCATCGCTCCCGCACGTGCAGCAACGAAGGCTGCTGTCGCATGAGGTGTCGTCACAATCAATTCTTGGCATGACGGGAGCATGGAATGAATATCAAGCGCGACGTCTCCAGTTCCTGGCGGTAAGTCGAGCAATAGATAGTCGAGGTCTCCCCACTCCACATCATTAAAGAAGTTATTGAGCATCTTCCCAAGCATCGGTCCACGCCAGATAACCGGCGCATTGTCTTCAACGAAGAAGCCCATCGAAATGACTTTCACGCCGAACCGCTCAACTGGAATGATTTTTTCCCCACGAACGACCGGACGTTCTTCGATCCCAAGCATATCCGGAACACTGAATCCATAAATATCCGCATCAATCAAGCCAACTTTCTTCCCGGCACGCGCAAGGGCAACAGCTAAGTTGACGGATACTGTCGATTTCCCTACGCCACCTTTACCTGAAGCGATCGCGATAAACGTTGTTCCTGAATTCTCACGAAGGATTGCCGGCTTTGTTGCCTCCTTCAAGCTTTCGTCGTTCAATGCCTCAAAACGAAGTCCAACCGTCTTAAAGCCTTTCCCCTTGAGCAACGTGACGATCTCCTGTTGTAACTGAAGCTGTTCCCCGCTCCCTGTTTGCCCGAGTGCTACTTTCACACTCACATAGTCTTCTTTAATGCGGATGTCTTTAACTCCCGCTGTATCTCCAAGCGTTCGGTTGATTGTCGGATCAACAAGCCCCGCCAATTCCTCGCGTACTTGCTCTACTGTAAGCATATTGCTTCCCCCTTATAACTGTTTCGATATCAGTATATCAAAAAAAGCGTTTTCTTGACGGGTTCGGAATCGACTAATTTAAACAAAAAACTCTCCACCCGAAAGGATGGAGAGTTCGAACCACTTCGCGAAGATTAACGCTTCGAGAATTGTGGTGCGCGACGTGCTGCTTTAAGACCGTATTTTTTACGTTCTTTCATACGAGCGTCACGAGTTAAGAAGCCTTTTTCTTTGAGGCTTGGACGGAATTCTGGGTCCGCTTGAAGAAGCGCACGTGATACGCCGTGGCGAATCGCTCCAGCTTGTCCAGTGTATCCACCACCGTTAACGTTAACGATTACATCGTATTTACCTTCTGTTTCAGTCAATACGAGTGGTGATTTAGCCATCATGATTAAAGTCTCATGACCGAAGTATTCTGAGATATCGCGGCCATTTACAACAACTTTACCGTCACCTGCAACGAGGTGAACGCGAGCCACCGAGTGTTTGCGGCGGCCTGTTCCGTAGTAACGTACATCTGCCATCGTTTAGTTCCTCCCTGTGTCTCGATTAACCGCGAAGTTCGTAAACTTCTGGTTTTTGTGCTTCATGTTTGTGTTCAGTTCCAGCGTAAACGTGGAGTTTGTTGAATTGTTGACGACCGAGTGATCCTTTTGGAAGCATCCCTTTGATCGCGAGTTCAAGCATACGCTCTGGACGTTTTGCGAGAAGCTCTTTTGCAGTTTGTGATTTCAAACCGCCTGGATGACCTGAATGACGGTAGTAGATCTTGTCATTCAATTTGTTACCAGTCAATTTGATTTTCTCAGCGTTGATGATGATGACGTGGTCTCCGCAATCAACGTGTGGTGTGAAAGTCGGCTTGTGCTTACCGCGAAGAAGTGAAGCTACTTCACTAGTCAAACGACCAAGTGTTTTGCCTTCTGCGTCGATAAGGAGCCATTTGCGTTCTACTTCAGATGCTTTAGCCATGAATGTTGTGCGCATGTGGAATACCTCCTAGAAATGTCTGTTCACTTAATTTTTTTGATGCTTTATCATAATCCTAGTTTACGGGGCTAAGATTGTGGTTCATCTCTAAATGTGAAAATGAAATGCCAATGAATATAATACGATTTTATAGGGGGAATGTCAATCTACTTTTTCATAATTCACATTCCATAAATACAAACCATGTGGCGGCGCGGTGATTCCCGCCACGCGGCGGTCTTTCGCTCCCAGCATTTCGGTGATATCAGCGGGCTGATACTTCCCTCTCCCGACCTCAATGACCGTCCCAACCATAATGCGGACTTGATTATATAAAAAGCCCGATCCAACGAACCGAAAGATCATCTCGTCCCCTATCTCGAGCACTTCGGCTTCGTAGATAGTACGGACACGGTCTTCGACTTCTGCCTTTGTTACAGAAAACGACGTGAAGTCATAGGTCCCGATCAACCGCTCCATGGCTTGACGCATCGCTTCTACGTTCAGCGTGTAGGTCACGGTCGCAGCATAGTGCCGACGAAATGGGTCCTCCGTCTGACGGATGTGATAGCGATACTCTTTTCGTTTCGCACCGTAACGTGCGTGAAATGAGGTATCCGTTTCTTCCGCCTGTTTAACGAGGATATCGTCCGGTAGCATCGCGTTTAACGCTTTGACGAACCGCTCGGCCGGCATCTGTAGCGACGTATCAAAGTGAATCACTTGCCCTAATGCGTGCACACGGGCGTCTGTGCGACCAGAGGCGACGATTTTTACCGGATGACGATGCATGCGGGTCAGAACTGCCTCGATTTCCGCTTGAATGGTATTACCGTTCGGCTGTACTTGATATCCTGCATAACGCGTTCCGTCATAAGAAACAATCAGTTTAATACGTCTCATCCAATCCCTCTCAATCCAAACAATATGAGTGTCAAGGCGACAAAGATGAGTAATACGGCCGTATCACGCATTTGCCACTCCATCTCACGCAATCTCGTCCGCCCTTCCCCTCCACGGTAACCACGAGCCTCCATCGCCGTAGCAAGGTCCTCAGCGCGCTTAAACGCGGAGATGAACAATGGAATCAAAAGAGGAATGACCCCTTTTAGTCGGGATTTCCAAGGTCCGCTCATCAAATCGACGCCTCGAGCTTGCTGGGCTTTCATAATTCGGTCCGTCTCGTCCGCAAGGGTCGGGAGGAAACGAAGTGAAATAGAGAGCATCAACGCAATCTCATGGGCCGGCACACGAATCCGTTCGAACGGTCGTAGTCCCGCTTCAATCGAATCGGTCAATTCCATCGGTGTCGTCGTCAACGTCACGAGTGTCGTCAACATGACGAGATAAAAGAAGCGAAGCGAGACGATCAGCCCCATCCGAATCCCATCCGAATAAATCGCGATTGGACCTAATTCGAAAAGAAGTGTGCCGTCTCGATTGAATAACAACTGCAACAACAATGTGAAGACGATTAAAAAAAGAATCATGCGTAATCCATTCCATAAATAACGCCACGACAGTTGTGATAGTTTAACCACAAACAACGTGAATGCTAGTAGAAACAAGTTCGTCCACAAGTTGTCTGCTAAAAACACGACCGGGATAAATCCTAATATGAAAAGTGTCTTGGCACGAGCATCAAGCGAGTGGAGCCACGAATGTCCCGGTATATACTGACCGATAATCATGTCGCTCCCCCTTTCAGTCGTTCCGCTATCCAATCAGCCAATTCAGTCTCGGTCCGTATAAGCGGAATCTCTGTTTCATCAAATATTGGCGCTAAATCTCGAGCGAGTTCAAGAACATGCGGGAGATCTAACTGGAGACGTCGGACTAGTGCCTCGTCTTGAAACAATTCAAACGGATCCCCATCAAACGCAACTTGACCATGCTCCATCACGATGACGCGTTCTGCATAGGTGAGTACATCGTCCATGTCATGCGAGACAAGAATCAACGTCAGATTCAACTCTTCCCGCAAGCGTTTGAATAAGGCGAGCATGTCCCGTCTCCCAATCGGGTCGAGACCCGCTGTCGGTTCATCGACAATAAGCACGTCGGGACGGCTTGCTAAAACCCCAGCAATCGCCACACGACGCATCTGGCCGCCTGAGAGATCAAACGGAGAACGATCCCATAATGCTTCATCTAACCCAACAAGACGAAGGGCCTCGTGGGCACGCTCTTTCGCTTCGGCATCTGTCGCCCCAAAGTTGCGCGGACCGAACATGACGTCGCGTTCGACCGTCTCTTCAAACAATTGGTGCTCTGGATATTGAAAGACGAGCCCAACGCGACGCCGAAGCGGTAAAAGATTCTGTTTTTTGTCACGACGCGTCCGAATTGGGGTGACAGTGATATCATCGACCACCACGCGTCCGTCAGTCGGGCGCAATAAGCCGTTCATATGTTGAACGAGTGTTGATTTCCCAGAGCCCGTATGCCCAAGAAACGCAACAAGCGCTCCCGACGGAATGGTTACATTCACATCGCGCAGCGCGGTTCGTTCAAACGGAGTATTCAGTTGATATTGATATGTTACTTCTTCAATGCGTATCGGCATAGATGGTTCACCAACTCCGAATGTTGTAGCATCAGACGATCGAGTGGAATGCCACGCGCCTTCAGTTCGAGTTGCATCCGAACGATAAACGGGACATCTAATTGAATGTCACGAAGCGTATCTGGATGTTGAAACACGTCTTCAGGTGTGCCGGTCATCGCAATCGTGCCTTTCGACAGTGCAATGATACGGTCGGCAAAC
Organism: Exiguobacterium sp. s63; assembly: GCF_018617335.1. Taxonomy (GTDB): domain Bacteria; phylum Bacillota; class Bacilli; order Exiguobacteriales; family Exiguobacteriaceae; genus Exiguobacterium. The sequence goes on from NZ_JACSKB010000006.1 coordinate 5,807, forward strand.
AACACTTCGTCGAGCTCGTGTGTAATGGCAACAACGGTCATCCCTTCCGAGACGAGCTGTCGTACCGTTTGTAATACCTCTTGTCGCCCAATCGGGTCGAGCATAGAGGTCGCTTCATCGAGCACGAGGACACGCGGGCGCATTGCGAGAGCCGCAGCTATCGCAACGCGCTGCTTTTGTCCACCGGATAACTGATGCGGTTCACGGTCCGCTAGTTCCGATAATCCAACGCGCGCTAGACTGTCATCAATTCGACGAACCATTTCTTGACGTGGAAGTCCCATGTTTTCGAGAGAAAATGCCACATCATCGCGCACGGTCGCCCCAACAAATTGATTGTCGGGATTTTGAAAGACGACCCCGATTCGCGTCCGAACGTCCCACACGTCTGTGGCGTTCGACGGATCGAGTGTCTCGACGCGGACTTCTCCCTGTTCAGGAATAAGAAGCCCGTTCCACAACTTTGTCAGCGTCGACTTGCCGGAACCATTATGGCCAACGATCGCAAGCCATTCCCCTTTATATACATCGAGCGATAGGCCGTTAAGCGCCGGCTCAGATTGTCCAGGGTAATGAAATACGACATCCCGTACCATAATTTGTGATTCCATGGGTCGACTCCTTTCTGATGTGGAAACAGGGCAATACGTCACCGCATGCCCTGTTGACTGCCTAATGAATTAGACGAGTTCGATGATTACAACTTCTGCACCATCACCGCGGCGTGGGCCGACTTTCATGATGCGCGTGTATCCACCTTGACGTTCAGCGTAGCGTGGTGCCACGTCTTCGAACAATTTTTGGATTGCGTCTTTTTCTCCAGCGTTCTCCTTACGAACAAATGAAGCTACTTGACGACGGGCATGAAGATCGCCACGTTTCCCAAGAGTGATCAATTTTTCAACGACTGGGCGAAGTTCTTTCGCTTTTTGTTCAGTTGTTTGAATGCGCTCGTTGATGATTAGGTCAGTTGCAAGATCACGCAAAAGCGCCTTGCGTTGCGAGCTTGTACGGCCAAGTTTCGAATAAGCCATTACATTTCCCTCCTTCGGTTGAACTTAGTCTTCTTTACGCAAGCCCAAACCGAGTTCGTCCAACTTATGTTGAACTTCTTCGAGTGATTTACGTCCGAGGTTACGAACTTTCATCATCTCTTCCTCTGATTTGTTTGCGAGTTCTTGAACAGTGTTGATGCCAGCGCGCTTCAAGCAGTTGTACGAACGAACTGAGAGATCGAGTTCTTCAATCGTCATTTCGAGTACTTTTTCTTTTTGGTCTTCTTCTTTCTCGACCATAATTTCTGCGTTGAGAGCTTCATCTGTCAAACCAACGAAGATGTTCAAGTGTTCAGTCAAAATTTTAGCCCCTAATGATACAGCTTCTTCCGGACGAATTGAACCATCTGTCCACACGTCTAACAAAAGCTTATCAAAGCTTGCGTCTTGACCGACACGTGTTTTATCTACTTCGTAGTTCACGCGTTGAATCGGTGTATAGATCGAATCGATTGGAATGACCCCAATCGGCATATCATCACGTTTGTTATCTTCTGCCTGGACGTAACCACGACCACGGCGAGCAGTCAAACGCATGCGAAGCGTCGCATTGTCAGCGAGAGTCGCGATGTGGAGCTCAGGATTCAAGATTTCAACGTCGCTATCATGGGTAATGTCTGCCGCAGTGACAGCACCGGCACTTGAAACGTTAATCTCAAGCGTTTTCTCTTCTTCCGAGTACACTTTGAGTGCCAACTTCTTGAGGTTGAGTACGATTTGAGTGACGTCTTCGACAACACCGTCAATCGTAGAGAACTCGTGAAGCACGCCATCGATTTGAACCGCTGTTACCGCTGCACCTGGGAGCGATGACAATAGAATTCGACGTAGTGAGTTACCGAGAGTAGTGCCATATCCACGTTCAAGCGGTTCTACTACGAATTTACCAAACGTAGCGTCCTCGCTGATTTCGACCGTTTCGATCTTTGGTTTTTCAATCTCGATCATCTGAACCCCTCCTTGAGTATATCCTGCCGTGCAGTTTGAGCTGCTAAAGTATAAGCTGTCGTGCTAGGTAAGCCCTTCACACGCTCAAGCGATTATACGCGGCGACGTTTCGGAGGGCGGCAACCGTTGTGCGGAACTGGAGTTACGTCACGGATTGCAGTAACTTCGAGACCAGTAGCTTGGAGCGCACGGATAGCCGCTTCACGTCCAGCACCAGGACCTTTAACGTTAACTTCTACTGTACGCATACCGTTGTCCATTGCAACTTTCGCTGCAGTTTCAGCAGCCATTTGTGCTGCGAACGGAGTCGATTTACGTGATCCTTTAAATCCGAGGTTACCAGAAGTAGCCCATGAGATCGCGTTACCTTGCGTGTCAGTGATTGTAATGATTGTGTTGTTGAATGTAGAACGGATGTGTACCACACCGACTTCAACATGTTTTTTAACTTTACGTTTAGAACGTACGTTTTGCTTACGTTTCGCCATTGTTCAATTCCCTCCTTTACTTCTTCTTGTTCGCTACTGTACGGCGTGGGCCTTTACGAGTACGCGAGTTGTTCTTCGTGTTTTGACCGCGAACAGGGAGACTACGGCGATGACGGATACCGCGGTATGCGCCGATCTCGATCAAACGTTTGATGTTAAGTGAAACTTCACGACGAAGGTCACCTTCAACTTTGATTCCGTCAATTGCTTCACGGATACGGTTGAGTTCATCTTCAGTAAGGTCGCGTGTGCGTGTCTCTTCAGAAACGTTTGCAGCCTTCAAAATTTCTTGTGCTTTTGTTTTACCAATACCATAGATGTATGTGAGCGAAATAACGATACGTTTTTCGCGTGGAATATCTACACCAGCAATACGTGCCATGTGTGCACCTCCTCTGAAATTAACCTTGTTTTTGTTTGTGTTTCGGGTTTTCGCAAATTACCATTACTTTACCCTTACGGCGAATAACTTTACATTTTTCGCAAATCGGTTTTACCGACGGTCTTACTTTCATGAGTATACCCTCCTCCTGGAAAAATCGGAGTTACTTATAACGGTACGTAATCCGCCCGCGAGTCAAGTCGTATGGAGACAACTCAACAGTTACGCGGTCACCTGGAAGGATCCGAATGTAGTGCATCCGAATTTTCCCTGAGACGTGCGCGAGCACCGTGTGGCCGTTTTCTAACTCCACTTTAAACATTGCGTTCGGAAGTGGTTCGACAACAGTGCCTTCCACTTCAATGACATCTTGTTTCGCCATCATTTATTCCCCTTTCTATATGAAAATCTTTAGGAGCACAGACGATCTATTGCCATCTACTGTGAGAGAAGGATCCAAAATGGATCAGTATGAAACAATAGAGCCTCATTCACCGGAATCGAGTTTCGTTAAAATCTCGTATCCATCGTCTGTGATGGCGATGGTGTGCTCAAAGTGGGCGCACATGCTACCGTCCACGGTGACAACTGTCCAGTTATCAGCCAGTGTTCGAACATAGCGTTGACCAGCGTTGACCATTGGTTCAATGGCTAACGTCATCCCAGTCTTCAGGCGCGGCCCTTTCCCCGGTGGACCATAGTGTGGAATTTGCGGTTCTTCATGCAAATTTTGTCCAACACCATGACCGACGTATTCGCGGACGACAGAAAAGTCATGTGATTCAACATATGCTTGAATCGCATGCGAAATATCTGTCAATCGCCCTCCAGCCTTGGCGTGCTCCAATCCTTTATACAGACTTTCTTCGGTTACGTCAAGTAGCCGCTGTGTCTCTTCCGAGATTGTTCCCACTGGATAAGTCCAAGCGGAATCTCCATGGTATCCATTGTAATAGGCACCGATGTCGATTGAGATAATATCTCCATCTTTCAATACCCGTTTTCCTGGAATGCCATGAACAAGCTCCTCATTCACCGAAGCACAAACACTACCGGTAAAACCGTTGTAGCCTTTGAACGATGGCGTCGCACCTTGGCTGCGAATGTAATCTTCCGCAATCCGGTCGAGCTCTAGCGTCGTGATTCCTGGTTTAATGTGCTGTTTGAGCACCTGGTGCGTTCGAGCAACAATTTGCCCAGCCTCACGCATAATCGCAATTTCACGAGGCGTCTTCGTGATGATCATTCAGTATCACCGAGTAATGCTTTGACATCGGCATACACGACATCGATTGGACGATCTCCATCCAATGTACGAAGATACCCTTTTTCAGCGTAAAAGTCAATGAGTGGTTTCGATTGCTCGATGTTGACGTCAAGGCGACGGCGAACCGTTTCCTCTTTATCGTCTTCACGTTGCATAAGAGCCGACCCATCCACATCACAGATGCCTTCCACTTTTGGTGGGTTAAAGATCACGTGATATGTCGCACCACACGTTGGGCAGATCCAACGACCTGTTAAGCGTGGAACGAGAATTTCCGCATCCACATCGATGTTGACGACGTGGTCAATCTGTTTCCCCAAATCTTTAAGCAAACTTTCGAGTGCCTCTGCTTGAGCAACAGTACGCGGGAATCCATCGAGTAAGAAACCTTTTTCTGTGTCATCTTGGCTAAGACGCTCACGTACGATTCCGATTGTTACCTCATCCGGTACGAGTTCACCTTTATCCATGAATGACTTGGCTTCTTTACCGAGTGGCGTTCCGCCTTTGATTGCCGCACGAAACATGTCGCCTGTCGAAATGTGAGGGATTTGGTACTCTTCTACGATTTTAGCCGCTTGAGTCCCTTTCCCAGCACCCGGTAAGCCCATGAGTACTAGATTCATCTCGGTTAGCCTCCAGTTTTGATTTTCACGAAGGTCTCGTAAACACGACAGGAAGGAAGGGTCAACCCTTCCTTCCGCTTTAACGGATAAAGCCTTTATAGTGTCGTTTTACAAGTTGACTTTCGATTTGTTTCATCGTTTCGAGGGCTACCCCGATGACGATCAATAAGCTCGTTCCTCCGATTTGAACGGAAGTTGGGAGACCGGCAAGCTTAATGAAGATTGTCGGCATGATCGCCACAAGCGATAAGAAAATCGCTCCGAAGAAAGTCAATCGATACAGCAACTTCGTGATGTACTGTTCTGTTTGCGCCCCAGGACGAATCCCAGGAATATAACCACCTTGCTTCTGCAGGTTTTCTGCCATTTGCTCTGGATTGACCTGAACAAACGTATAGAAATATGAGAACGCAATGATTAATGCAACGTAAATCGACATTCCGATTGGCGCCGTCGTGTCAAAGTACGTTTGTAATTTTTGCGTTGTCTCCGGAGAAGCAATGAAGCTCGCAACAGTTGGTGGTGTTACCATGAAGGAAATCGCGAAGATGACCGGGATAACACCTGCTGCGTTTAGCTTGATTGGCAAGTGCGTCGACTGACCACCCACTGGGGTACGGTTCGCCGTGCGTTTTGCATATTGGATTGGAATTTTGCGTGCCGCTTGTTGAACATAAATAATGCCCATCGTGACCGCCAAAATAACAAGTGCCAATACAACCAAGTAAACGATATTAATGAACAATGCATCTCCAGCGTTTTGGAGTTTTGTTTCATAAATCTGCGTGAAGATTCTTGGGAACCCGGCAACGATACCAGCGAAGATGATGATGGAAATACCATTCCCAACACCTTTCTCCGTCGTCATCTCACCAAGGAACATCAAGAACGCTGTACCCGCAGTGAGTACAATCGCGATCACAAAGTAAGTTGCCGTTCCCCACATCTCATTGACGAGACCTGGGTAGAGGCGGTTGAATCCAAACGACAATGAAGTCGCTTGGATAAAGCCTAAGATGATCGTCCCATAGCGCGTGACCGTCGCTAACTTTTTACGGCCCGCCTCTCCTTGTTTAGCCCATTCGGCAAACTTTGGAACGACGTCCATTTGTAAAAGTTGCACAACGATCGATGCCGTAATGTACGGCATGATCCCCATTGCGAACAAGGAGAAGTTCTGTAAAGCATTTCCTCCAAACAAGTTCAAGAAGTCAAGAAGACCTCCTGAGTCAAAACGCAACACATCCGTATTCACCATCGGCACCGGGATATGAGCCCCGATGCGGAAAATGATGATGATTGCGAGTGTGAAGAGAATACGCTGTCGAATATCTTTCACGCGCCACATATTGGAGATCGTCTGAAACATCAGATCACCTCAACTGTACCGCCAGCTGCTTCGATTGCTTCTTTCGCTGCACCCGAGAACTTGTTGGCTTTTACAGTCAATTTAGTTTCAAGCTTGCCGTTAGCAAGGACCTTGATTCCGTCTTTTGCAGAACTGACAACACCAGTCTCGATTAAGAGTTCTGGAGTAACTTCAGTACCTGCTTCGAATCGGTTAAGCGTGTCTAGGGAAACAACCGCGTACTCTTTACGAGTTGGGTTGTTGAAACCGCGTTTTGGAAGACGACGGTAAAGTGGGTTTTGTCCACCTTCGAATCCTGGACGAACGCCACCGCCCGAACGAGCTTTTTGACCTTTGTGTCCACGGCCAGAAGTTTTACCGTTACCAGTCGCCATACCGCGACCGACACGGTTACGTTCGTGACGTGAACCTGGAGTTGGCTTCAATTCATGGAGTTTCATAGTGGCACCTCCTTATTTATTAAAATCTTTATTATTCGTTGATTTCTTTTACAGTCACAAGGTGCGACACTTTGTTGATCATACCGCGCATCGCGACGTTGTCTGGGACAACGACCGTTTGATGCATTTTGCGAAGACCGAGTGTACGTACAGTAACACGCTGATCTTCCGGACGACCAATTGTGCTGCGTGTGAGGGTGATTGCGAGTTTCGCCATGTCTAGTTCCCTCCCTTAGTTAAGAAGTTCTTCTACGCTTTTACCACGTAGTTTAGCAACTTCCTCTGCTTTTTTGAGCTCAGTCAAGCCCTGTACCGTCGCGCGGACGATGTTGATCGGTGTGTTTGAACCTAACGATTTCGAAAGGATGTCACCTACACCTGCAAGTTCGAGCACCGCACGAACTGGACCACCAGCGATAACCCCAGTACCTTCAGAAGCTGGTTTCATGAATACACGACCTGCTCCGAATACTCCTGTGATTTCGTGTGGAATTGTTGTACCAACCATAGGTACTTGTACCATGTTTTTCTTAGCGGCTTCAATAGCCTTGCGAATCGCTTCTGGCACCTCTTGTGCCTTACCTGTACCGAAACCGACGTGACCATTTTTGTCACCTACGACTACGAGAGCAGCAAAACGGAAGCGGCGGCCACCTTTTACGACTTTCGCGACGCGGTTTACGGTAACAACGCGTTCTTCAAGTTGTTCCATGTTAACGTCTAACTGGCGCATCGAGTGTCCCCTCCTTTTTATTAGAATTTAAGACCTGCTTCACGAGCTGCTTCTGCAACAGCTTTGACGCGGCCATGATAGAGGTATCCACCACGGTCGAACACAACTGTGTCGATACCTTTCTCGAGTGCACGTTCTGCAGCAAGTTTACCAACAGCTTTCGCTGCTTCAACGTTACCGCCATTTGTAAGATCGAGAGCTTTATCTTTCGAAGATGCAGACACAAGCGTTGTTTGTGCCGCGTCATCGATAAGTTGAACGTAAATGTGCTTGCTCGAACGGAATACGTTCAAACGTGGACGAGCTGCCGTCCCCGTGATCGTACGACGTACGCGAGCATGACGTTTTTTACGAACTGCATTTTTATCTGCCTTTGTGATCATTTATGCCACTCCTTTCCGTTCATTTCGTGACGAATTACTTACCAGTCTTACCTTCTTTACGGCGAATACGTTCATCAGAGTAACGAACACCTTTACCTTTGTAAGGTTCTGGAGCACGGTACGAGCGGATTTGAGCAGCAACGTGACCGACGCGCTCTTTGTTAATCCCTTTTACGATGATTTGCGTGTTTGAAGGAACTTCGATTTCGATACCTTCCTCAGCGACGTACTCGATTGGGTGCGAGTAGCCGAGGTTGAGGACGAGTTTGTTACCTTGCTTCGTAGCACGGTAACCAACCCCCGAGATCTCAAGTGTTTTTTGGAATCCGTTCGACACACCTTGTACCATGTTGGCAATAAGGGCACGTGTCGTACCGTGAATTGTGCGGCTTTCTTTCGATTCGTCTGGACGAACAACCGTCAATTCGTTCTCTTCAACTTTGATTTCCAATGCCGGGTTAGCTGAAAGCGAAAGTTCACCTTTAGCACCTTTTACTGTGACCGTGTTGTCATTAGCAACTGTTACAGTAACGCCAGCAGGAATCGTAACTGGTTTTTTACCAATACGTGACATTGATTACACCTCCGTTCTTGTTAGAAAAGTGACTTACCAGATGTAGGCGATCACTTCGCCGCCGACTTGTTGTTGGCGAGCTTCTTTATCAGTCATAAGACCTTTAGATGTCGAAAGAACTGCGATTCCGAGTCCTCCGAGTACTTTAGGTACTTCATCAGCTTTTGCGTATACGCGAAGACCTGGTTTCGAAATACGTTTGAGACCAGTGATTACACGTTCGTTGCTTGCTCCATATTTAAGGAAAAGACGAAGTGTACCTTGTTTAGCGTCCTCGATATATTCAACATCGCGAATGAAACCTTCACGCTTAAGGATTTCAGCGATCTCACGTTTAATGTTCGAAGCTGGAAGCTCCATTTTTTCATGGCGAACCATGTTAGCGTTACGGATACGTGTAAGCATATCTGCAATAGGGTCTGTCATTACCATGCGATGTACCTCCTTTCACACTGTTAGTGGATTACCAGCTTGCTTTTTTAACACCAGGGATTTGACCTTTGTATGCAAGATCACGGAACTTGATACGGCTGATCCCGAATTTACCCATGTAACCATGTGGACGACCTGTGATGCTGCAACGGTTGTGCAAGCGTACAGGTGACGAGTTACGTGGCAATTTGCTGAGTCCGATATAATCGCCTTCAGCTTTCAACTTCGCACGCTTTTCAGCGTACTGGGCAACGAGTTTCTCGCGTTTAAGTTCGCGATTCACCATTGACTTCTTAGCCATGTTGTCGACCTCCCTCTAGATTATTTTTGGAATGGCATACCGAGAAGTGTGAGCAATTCACGTGCTTCTTCGTCTGTGTTTGCTGTTGTAACAACAACGATGTCCATACCGCGTACTTTAGATACTTTATCGTAATCGATCTCAGGGAAAATAAGTTGCTCTTTCACGCCAAGCGTGTAGTTACCGCGTCCGTCGAATGCTTTCTTCGATACACCGCGGAAGTCACGTACACGTGGAAGTGAAACAGTTACCAATTTGTCGAGGAAATCGTACATGCGCTCGCCACGAAGTGTAACCTTCGCACCGATTGGCATACCTTCACGAAGTTTGAAACCAGCGATTGATTTCTTCGCTTTCGTTACGAGTGGTTTTTGACCTGAAAGAATTGTTAATTCTTCAACTGCCATATCAAGTGCTTTCGAGTTCGAAACAGCGTCACCTACACCCATGTTGATGACAATCTTTTCGATTTTCGGTACTTGCATGACCGAGTCATAGTTGAATTTATCCATCATCGCTTTCACGATGTCGCTTTTATACTTCTCTTGCAAACGGTTCATAGTCGAATGGACCTCCTTTCGTCACGTTCTTCTTATTTATCGAGTGATTCGCCCGATTTCGCGACACGAACTTTTTTACCATCGACTACTTTGAAACCAACACGAGTTGGTTTGCCAGTTTTAGGGTCAAGTGGCATTACGTTCGAGACGTGAATTGGTGCTTCGATCTCAAGGATCCCGCCTTGTGGATTCGCTTGTGAAGGTTTCGCGTGTTTTTTCATCACGTTTACGCCTTCAACCACTACGCGGTTTTTGCTTGGCATAGCTTTGAGGATAACCCCTTGCTTGCCTTTATCTTTACCAGACATTACCTGGACTGTATCGCCTTTTTTAACATGCATCGTTTGCGCACCTCCTTATAGGATTGAAATTGGAAATTAAAGTACTTCCGGTGCCAACGAAACGATCTTCATGAATTCTTTTTCACGAAGTTCACGTGCAACTGGCCCGAAGATCCGTGTGCCGCGTGGGCTCTTGTCATCTTTGATAATGACTGCTGCGTTCTCATCGAAACGGATGTACGAACCATCTTTACGACGAGCGCCGCGTTTTGTACGAACGACAACTGCTCTGACAACGTCACCTTTTTTAACAACGCCACCTGGTGTTGCTTGTTTTACCGTTGCGACGATGATGTCACCGATGTTTGCAGTCTTACGACCAGAACCACCGAGAACTTTAATTGTCAACAGTTCACGCGCGCCAGAGTTGTCTGCTACTTTCAAGCGAGATTCTTGTTGAATCATGCGAGTGTACCTCCCTCCGGATGTTTAATAAATCCGAACTGTTATTAGATGATTACTGATTCTTCTACTACTGTTACAAGACGGAAACGTTTGTCTTTAGAAAGAGGACGTGTTTCCGCGATGCGAACGATATCGCCCACTTTAGCGACGTTGTTCTCATCGTGTGCTTTATATTTCTTCGTGTAGTTTACACGTTTGCCATAAAGTTTATGACGAACCTTTGTTTCTACTGCGACGACGATCGTTTTGTCCATTTTGTCAGACACGACGCGACCAGTGAACACTTTACGGTTGTTGCGTTCCATGAGTGTTACCTCCTCTCAAGAATCCGATGTAATTAGCCGTTGTTGATGCCGAGTTCGCGTTCACGAAGAATCGTTTTAGCACGCGCAATCGACTTGCGTACTTCACGGATACGAGCAGGATTCTCAAGCTGACCTGTAGCAAGTTGGAAGCGAAGGTTAAAGAGTTCTTCTTTCCACTCGCCCACTTTACCGTTGAGCTCTTCAGTTGTTGATTGACGGAGATCAGTTGCTTTCATTCGTATCACCACCATTTTCTTCACGTTTCACGAACTTACATTTTACTGGAAGTTTGTGCGATGCAAGACGAAGTGCCTCACGTGCCACTTCCTCAGATACACCTGCGATTTCGAACATTACTTTGCCAGGCTTAACTACAGCTACCCAGCCTTCTGGAGCACCTTTACCCGAACCCATTCGGACTTCGAGAGGCTTTTTAGTGTACGGCTTGTGTGGGAAGATCTTGATCCACACTTTACCACCACGTTTCATATAACGTGTCATTGCAATACGTGCTGATTCGATTTGACGGTTTGTAATCCAGCTCGCTTCGAGAGCTTGGAGACCGAACTCACCGAAGTGTACAGTTGTGCCGCGTTTAGCGTTCCCGCGCATTTTACCACGGTGTACACGACGATATTTCACGCGTTTAGGTAACAACATAGTGTGTTGCCTCCTTCCTGAAAGAGTGTTTATTATTCAGCGTTTTTCGCTGTGTTGTTTTTTGTTGGAAGAACTTCACCGTGGTATAACCAAACTTTTACGCCGATTTTACCGTAAGTTGTGTCTGCTTCAGCTGTTCCGTAATCGATGTCGGCACGGAGTGTGTGAAGTGGAACTGTTCCTTCCGAGTACTTCTCTGAACGAGCGATATCAGCGCCACCAAGACGACCAGAAACTTCTGTTTTGATCCCTTTGATGCCAGTACGCATCGAACGTTGAATAGATTGTTTCATTGCACGACGGAATGATACGCGACCTTCCAATTGACGAGCAATGTTTTCTGCTACAAGCTTCGCAACAGCGTCAGCGTTTTTCACTTCAACAACGTTGATGTGAACGCGTTTTCCGTCAGCGAGTTTTGTAATGTGTTTACGGAGTGATTCGATTTCAGAACCACCTTTACCGATTACCATACCTGGCTTCGCAGTGTGAAGCGAAATGTTCACGCGGTTTGCAGCGCGTTCGATTTCAACTTTAGAAACACTAGCATCCTTCATTTTGTTTTCGATGTATTCACGAATAACGAAGTCTTCATGAAGGAGATCAGCGTAGTCTTTCTCAGCGTACCAACGCGAATCCCAGTCTTTGATAACACCAACGCGAAGACCGTGCGGATTTACCTTTTGACCCACTACATATCCCTCCTTATTTCTCAGTTACCACGATGTGGATGTGGCTTGTGCGTTTGTTAATACGGCTTGCGCGACCCATCGCACGTGGGCGGAAGCGTTTGAGTGTTGGACCTTCGTTTACGTAAGCTTCTGTTACAACGAGGTTCTCAATGTTCATATCGTAGTTGTGCTCTGCGTTAGCAATCGCTGATTTTAATACTTTTTCAACGACTGGCGATGCTGCCTTGTTCGTGTGAGCAAGGACAGAGAGCGCTTCGCCGACTTGTTTCCCGCGAATTAAGTCTACAACGAGACGTGCTTTGCGAGGAGCAAGACGGACCATATTAGCTGATGCTTTAGCTTGCATGGATTTGACCTCCCCTCAAATTACCGTTTCGTTTTCTTGTCTGATCCGTGACCTTTGTAAGTGCGTGTTGGAGCGAATTCACCAAGTTTGTGACCAACCATGTCTTCTGTCACGAATACTGGTACGTGTTTACGACCATCGTGCACACCGAACGTGTGACCCATGAATTCTGGGAAGATCGTCGAGCGACGTGACCAAGTTTTGATGACTTGCTTCTCACCAGATTCGTTGAGTTTGTCAACTTTAGCGAGTAAGTGGTGATCTGCGAATGGACCTTTTTTCAAGCTGCGACCCATGTTAGAACCTCCCTTTGGAATGATTCGGGAACGGCCCTTTCGAACCGCCCGAGAATCATGTAGTAATTATTTCTTACGGCGACGAAGGATGTACATGTCGCTCGATTTGTTTTTCTTACGAGTCTTAAGACCAAGAGCTGGTTTACCCCAAGGAGTAAGTGGGCCCGAACGACCGATTGGCGCACGACCTTCACCACCACCGTGTGGGTGATCAACCGGGTTCATTACAGAACCACGTACTGTTGGGCGTTTGCCTAACCAACGTGAACGTCCTGCTTTACCGATGTTTACGAGTTCGTGTTCTTCGTTACCAACTGAACCGATTGTCGCGCGGCAAGTGCCGAGGAACAAACGTGATTCACCTGATTGAAGACGAACGATGACGTACTTGCCGTCACGTCCTTGGATTTGTGCCGATGCACCAGCCGCACGAACTAGCTGACCGCCTTTACCAGGCTTAAGCTCGATGTTGTGGATTGTTGTACCGACAGGGATGTTTACGAGTGGAAGAGCGTTCCCCACTTTGATATCCGCTTCAGGACCAGACATGATTTCCATGCCTACTTTGATGCCCTTAGGAGCGAGGATGTAACGTTTCTCACCATCTACATAGTTGATGAGTGCGATGTTTGCTGAACGGTTTGGATCGTATTCGATCGTTGCTACGCGTCCTGCAACGCCATCTTTGTTACGTTTGAAATCGATGATACGGTATTTACGCTTGTGACCGCCACCTTGGTGACGAACAGTCAAGCGACCTTGGTTGTTACGTCCGCCTTTTTTCGAAAGCTTTTCAGTTAACGATTTTTCAGGGCGATTCGTTGTGATCTCTGCAAAGTCGAGAGATGTCATGTTACGACGACCGTTAGTGGTCGGCTTAAACTTTTTGATTGCCATCGAGGATTCCCTCCTTTTCTTCTAAGGTAGTTAATTAACCGAGGAAGTCGATTGTGTTGCCTTCAGCAAGGGTTACGATCGCTTTTTTACGACGAGCTGTGTAACCAGAGTGACGACCGACACGTTTCGCTTTCGGTTTGTAGTTCATTGTGTTTACCGAAGCAACTTTCACGTTGAAGATTGTTTCGATAGCGTGTTTCACTTGCGATTTAGTCGCTTTTACGTCGATTTCGAAAACGTATTTGTTAGCTTCCATGAGGCTAACTGAACGCTCAGTGATAATCGGACGTTTGATGATATCGTATGCTTGAGCCATTATGCAAGCACCTCCTCTACCTTCGCAACCGCATCTTTAGTGAAGATGACTTTGTCGTTAGCAACGAGGTCAAGAACGTTTACGCCTGCTGCGTCGATCACAGTCACTCCTGGGATGTTACGAGCTGCGAGAGCGATAGTCTCATTGTAGTCCGCTGTGACTACAAGAGCCTTACGTTCTACTGATAAGCTGTTGAGTACAGCAGCCATATCTTTTGTTTTTGGTGCATCGAAAGCAAGGCCTTCGAGGACGATGAATTCGTTGTTTTGTACTTTCGACGAAAGAGCCGAGAGAAGTGCTAAACGACGAACCTTCTTAGGAAGTTTGTAAGAGTATGAACGTGGTGTTGGACCGAAGACTGTACCACCACCAACCCATTGTGGTGAGCGGATAGAACCTTGGCGCGCACGACCAGTTCCCTTTTGTTTCCATGGTTTACGGCCGCCACCGCGTACTTCCGAGCGACCTTTCGTATCGTGAGTACCTTGACGGCGTGATGCTTGTTGCATGACGATTGCGTCGTAAAGTACTGATTCGTTTGGCTCGATTCCGAAGATGGCTTCTGCCAATTCGATTTCGCCAACTTGTGAACCTGTTTGGTTAAGCAAAGCTACTTTAGGCATTCGTAATTCCTCCTTTCCGTGCAGTTAATTAGTTACCTTTGACCGCTGATTTGATGATGACGTTCGATTTACGAGCGCCTGGGATAGCACCTTTCACGAGGAGAAGGCCACGTTCCACATCAACTTTAACGACTTCAAGGTTTTGAATTGTTTTACGCTCTCCACCCATTTGACCAGGAAGAAGTTTCCCTTTGAATACGCGGTTAGGAGCGACAGGACCCATCGAACCAGGACGACGGTGGTAGCGCGAACCGTGAGCCATTGGTCCACGTGATTGTCCGTGACGCTTGATCGCACCTTGGAATCCTTTACCTTTCGATGTACCTGTAACGTCTACTAATTCACCTGCAGCGAAAATGTCTGCCTTAATCTCTTGACCGATTTCGTATCCTTCTACTGAAGTACGAACTTCTTTGATGAAGCGCTTAGGTGTCGCGTTTGCTTTCGCAGCGTGACCTTTTGATGGTTTGTTTTGACGTGATTCTTTGATGTCTCCGAAACCAAGTTGAACTGCTTCGTAACCGTCTGTGTCAACTGTTTTAAGTTGAAGAACGACGTTACCTTCTACAGCAACTACTGTTACTGGTACAACTTCGCCTGCTTCGTTGAAGATTTGAGTCATACCAAGTTTTGTTCCTAAGATTCCTTTAGCCATGAGATACACCTCCTGTTAATAATTATTGTCTCTTCTGGCTAGTATCTACTATATGAAGAATTAAAGTTTGATTTCGATGTCTACACCTGATGGTAACTCGAGACGCATAAGCGCATCGACTGTTTTCGGTGTTGGATTTACGATGTCGATCAAGCGTTTGTGTGTACGCATTTCGAACTGCTCACGAGCATCTTTGTACTTGTGAACCGCACGAAGGATCGTGTAAATCGATTTTTCAGTTGGGAGCGGGATTGGACCCGATACCTTTGCACCTGAACGCTTCGCAGTGTCAACGATCTTCTCAGCTGATTGATCGAGAACGCGATGGTCATATGCTTTTAAACGAATACGAATTTTTTCATTTGCCATGTTTGTTTCCCTCCTTTGTCGCCTACTTTTAAAATAGACAATTCTCCGCGGAAATTTCCACACCGGCCATGGCAATGCTGCCTGGCGTGTCATAACCTCCCGCTTCAACGCAGCGTGCTTGTGTCAGCAGAGGCATCCGATCATTGCAAATCAACGATTGGACCCATTTTCTGCTGTAAAGTCTCTCACCACTCGCACAAACACTTAATCATTATATCTAATCTGGTCATGGAATGCAAGATTAGATTTTTGAAGTTGCCGGTTGTCTGATGAGTTGCTCAACGTTCCCTAATGTAACAAGATTCGCGAGCTTTTGCAAGCAAAAATTCATTCTTTTATTGAACTATTTTTCAAACGAACTCCCATGTCAACTCGACCTAGCGTTTCATCAACTCGCCAAAACGCTCTGTAACCCCTTCTATGACCGATTGCGGAGCTCTTTTTAAACATTCATGGACAATTCCTTCATTAATAGAGTGGTGCTTAAAATAGTGAATCAAGGAATCTAGTTTTTCTTCACGATCAATCACCGTATAAAGAACGATCCACTCCTCGAGGTGCATCCATTGTCCAGTCGGCTCAATGAAAGGATGCGTATAAATCCCGTCCGTGCACTTCATTCGAAAACTGGACATGACGTCCACATCTGCCCCCTCGAATACATACTCTCCAAAGTAAGTCGTCAAGTACGCTTCATGTGGTTCAGATGATTGCTTCTCACCGGCACGACTGAGTACCCGGTCGATTTTTTCAAACTGGTCTGGTTCCACAAAGACATCGATGTCATTCGTCACCTCGACAATGTGATGGTGCTTCAACAGCTCCGAGCCGCCGATCCGATACTCAATCCCATTCAAGCGACAAATCGTCTCTAGTTGCTTCAACATGACGCCACTCCTTTCTCATATGCCTCATCTTATCATGTCATGATGAAAACATAAAAAAGCAGCCCGCATATTGCGGACTGC
Organism: Exiguobacterium sp. s63; assembly: GCF_018617335.1. Classification (GTDB taxonomy): domain Bacteria; phylum Bacillota; class Bacilli; order Exiguobacteriales; family Exiguobacteriaceae; genus Exiguobacterium. The sequence continues at coordinate 22,238 of NZ_JACSKB010000006.1, forward strand.
TTGAAGTTGTTCAGTTGAATCAATCGATTACTCGATGATTTCTGTTACTGAACCAGCACCTACAGTACGGCCACCCTCACGGATAGAGAAACGTGTACCGTCTTCGATCGCGATTGTAGAAATCAATTCGATCGTCAACTCGATGTTGTCTCCTGGCATTACCATTTCAGTACCTTCTGGAAGGTGAACGATACCTGTTACGTCAGTTGTACGGAAGTAGAACTGCGGGCGGTAGTTCGCGAAGAATGGCGTGTGACGGCCACCCTCTTCTTTAGAAAGAACGTAGATTGATGCTTTGAACTTTGAGTGTGGTGTGATTGAACCTGGCTTAGCAAGTACTTGTCCACGCTCGATGTCGTCACGTGATACACCACGGAGAAGTGCACCGATGTTGTCGCCAGCTTCAGCATAGTCAAGAAGCTTACGGAACATCTCTACACCAGTACATACAGTTTTCTTCGTTTCTTCTGTAAGACCAACGATTTCGATCTCGTCGTTGACGCGGAGAACACCACGCTCAACACGACCAGTCGCTACAGTACCACGACCAGTGATTGAGAATACGTCCTCAACAGGCATCATGAAGTCTTTTTCAGTGTCACGAACTGGTTCTGGGATGTACTCATCAACAGCGTTCATGAGTTCCATAACTTTTTCTTCCCACTGAGCTTCACCGTTAAGTGCGCCAAGTGCAGAACCTTTGATTACAGGAAGGTCGTCGCCTGGGAAGTCGTATTCAGAAAGAAGTTCACGGATTTCCATTTCAACGAGTTCGAGAAGCTCTTCGTCGTCTACCATGTCAACTTTGTTCATGAATACTACGATGTAAGGAACACCTACTTGACGTGAAAGAAGGATGTGCTCACGTGTTTGTGGCATTGGGCCATCTGTTGCAGATACAACGAGGATCGCGCCGTCCATTTGTGCAGCACCAGTGATCATGTTTTTAACATAGTCAGCGTGTCCTGGGCAGTCAACGTGTGCGTAGTGACGCTTGTCAGTTTCGTACTCGATGTGAGCTGTTGCGATTGTGATACCGCGCTCGCGCTCTTCTGGAGCACCATCGATTTGGTCGAACTTAGTAGCTGTTTTACCTTGTGCACGTGAAAGTACAGCAGAGATTGCTGCAGTCAAAGTTGTTTTACCGTGGTCGACGTGGCCGATTGTACCAACGTTAACGTGCGGTTTAGAACGGTCGAATTTTTCTTTACCCATTCTAGATTCCTCCTCTATTAAACGATTAGTTTTTATTTAACTAGGAAGACGTAGGTTACTTTTAACATACGTCCTCCTTAGCTTACAACAATCAATCTAGCGATACAACCGTTATTAGCCGTTCGCTTTTTTGACGATTTCTTCAGCGATTGATTTCGGTACTTCTTCGTAGTGATCGAAGTGCATCGAGTACGTTCCGCGTCCTTGTGTACGTGAACGAAGTGATGTTGCGTAACCGAACATTTCTGAAAGTGGAATCATCGCTTTAACGACTTGTGCGTTACCGCGAGCTTCCATACCTTCTACGCGTCCACGGCGTGACGTAACGTCACCCATGATGTCACCCATGTATTCTTCTGGGATAACAACTTCAACACGCATCATTGGCTCAAGGATGACAGCTTTCGCTTGGTCCTTAAGTTGTTTAACCGCCATCGAAGCAGCAACTTTAAACGCCATCTCGTTCGAGTCGACATCGTGGTACGATCCGAATACGAGACGAGCTTTAACGTCTACTACTGGGTAACCAGCGAGGATACCGTTTTCGAGAGCTTCTTCAATCCCGTTTTGAACAGCAGGGACGTATTCACGTGGTACAACACCACCGACGATCTTGTTCTCGAACTCGAATCCAGCGCCTTCTTCGTTCGGCTCGAATTCTACGACAACGTGACCGTACTGACCGCGTCCACCAGACTGACGAACGAATTTCGAATCGATCTTCGCAGCGCCACGGATTGTTTCACGGTAAGCAACTTGTGGTGCACCAACGTTAGCTTCTACTTTGAACTCGCGACGCATACGGTCAACGAGGATATCAAGGTGAAGCTCACCCATACCAGAGATGATCGTTTGACCAGTCTCAGGGTTTGTTTCAGTGCGGAATGTTGGATCTTCTTCTGCGAGTTTCGCAAGAGCTTGACCCATCTTATCTTGGTCTGCTTTCGATTTAGGCTCGATTGCAACCGAGATAACTGGTTCTGGGAATGTCATTGACTCGAGAACGATGTTATCTTTCTCAGAGCAAAGCGTATCTCCAGTAGTCGTGTCTTTGAAACCAACAGCAGCGGCGATGTCACCAGCGAATACCATTGGAATCTCTTCACGGCTGTTTGCGTGCATTTGAAGGATACGACCGAGACGCTCACGCTTCCCTTTAGTCGAGTTCTTCACGTATGATCCCGCTTCAGCTGTACCAGAGTACACGCGGAAGAACGTCAATTTACCGACGTAAGGGTCAGTCATAACTTTGAACGCAAGTGCTGAGAATGGAGCTTCGTCAGAAGGCTCACGTGTGATTTCTTCCTCTGTATCGAGGTTGATCCCTTTGATTGACTCAACATCAACTGGTGATGGGAGGTAATCAACAACGGCGTTAAGCATGAGCTGAACACCTTTGTTCTTGAAGGCAGAACCAACGAGTACAGGGTAGAATTCGACGCTAAGTGTCGCTTGACGGATCGCAGCTTTCAATTCATCGATTGAAATCTCTTCTCCTTCAAGGTACTTCATCATCAACTCTTCGTTGAAGTCAGCAACACCTTCGATCAATTGACCGCGAAGTTCTTCAGCTTGGTCAGCCATGTCAGCTGGGAAGCCATCTGTAACTTCGATGTCAGTACCGAGGTCGTTGTTGTACATGTAAGTCTTCATTTCAACGAGATCGATGATCCCTTTGAAATCGTCCTCTGCTCCGATTGGGAGTTGGATCGCGTAAGCGTTCGCTTGAAGACGATCATGGAGCGTCTTCACAGAGTACAAGAAGTCTGCGCCGATTTTATCCATCTTGTTGACGAATACGACACGTGGTACACCATATGTCGTCGCTTGACGCCATACAGTTTCTGTTTGTGGTTCTACACCTGACTGAGCGTCAAGTACAGCAACCGCACCATCAAGTACACGGAGTGAACGTTCAACTTCTACAGTGAAGTCTACGTGTCCAGGTGTATCGATGATGTTTACACGGTGGCCATTCCACTGTGCAGTTGTCGCAGCTGAAGTGATCGTGATTCCACGCTCTTGCTCCTGCTCCATCCAGTCCATTTGTGAAGCACCTTCGTGCGTTTCACCAATTTTATGGATACGACCTGTGTAATAAAGAATACGTTCAGTTGTTGTCGTTTTACCGGCATCGATGTGAGCCATGATCCCGATGTTACGAGTATTCTTTAGGGAGAATTCTCTTGCCATACTGGGTATTCTCCTTCCGCATGTTTGATTTTCGTGTGCGCGCACACGATATGATTATACCCGAAAGCCACTCCGTTAAGCCATGCTTGGCGGAGTGGACTTTACGATTAAATTACCAACGATAGTGAGCAAACGCTTTGTTAGCTTCTGCCATTTTATGCATGTCTTCGCGTTTCTTAACAGATGCACCAGTGTTGTTGGCTGCATCCATGATTTCGTTCGCGATACGTTGCTCCATCGTTTTTTCGTTGCGGAGACGAGCGTAGTTCACGAGGTAACGAAGACCAAGTGTTGTACGGCGCTCTGGACGAACTTCTACAGGAACTTGGTAGTTAGCTCCACCTACACGGCGTGCTTTAACTTCAAGTACAGGCATGATGTTGTTCATTGCTTCTTCGAACACTTCCATAGGCTCTTTGCCTGAGCGTTCAGCGATGAGACCAAATGCGTTGTAAATGATAGTTTGAGCTGTACCTTTTTTACCGTCTAACATGACACGGTTAATGAGGCGAGTTACCAATTTCGAGTTGTAGATCGGATCTGCGATAACGTCACGACGTTCTGCACGGTTTTTACGCATCCGAGTACCCTCCTTTCAAAATTTCAATTGTAGTTTAGTTTGCGAGAATTACTTCTTCGCAGCTTTCGGACGTTTCGTACCGTATTTAGAACGGCCTTGCATACGTCCATCAACACCTGCAGTGTCAAGCGCACCACGAACGATGTGGTAACGTACCCCTGGTAAGTCTTTTACACGTCCTCCACGGATAAGAACAACGCTGTGCTCTTGAAGGTTGTGGCCAATACCTGGGATGTACGCAGTCACTTCGATTTGGTTAGTCAAACGAACACGAGCATACTTACGAAGCGCCGAGTTCGGTTTCTTCGGAGTCATTGTACCAACACGTGTACAAACACCACGTTTTTGTGGTGAGCTCACGTTTGTTTGTGACTTGATGAAACTGTTGTAACCTTTGTTAAGTGCTGGAGAGTCAGATTTCACGACTTTCGATTTACGTCCTTTACGGACTAACTGGTTAATAGTAGGCATCTTTGAAGATCCTCCCTTCCTGAATGTTGCTATTTTCTAGTCCCACCGACCCGGGTGGTTCATTTAAGGTCATAACGAAACGCTTTTACGAGGCGTAGGCATTCCATGACCTCGCAAAAACGTGAGTTATACCTTGAAAGTGGCAATTGTAGCAGCCAAACCTTCCCGTAGAAAGTTCGGATGGACGTCCAAGTAGCTTGCCGACTGCTGGACATCGTTGTCATCGACAACAACCGATTGGCGGCACTAAATCATAGTAGCACCGCCAACCTGCGCTGTCAAGACGTATTTTACTCGACTGTTGTATCTTCGAGCGCAACTGGCGCCTCATCTTCTTTGAGTTCTACATCACGGTAGACGGCCATTCCAGTACCAGCTGGAACGAGCTTACCGATGATGACGTTCTCTTTGAGTCCGAGGAGATAGTCGCGTTTCCCTTTGATTGCTGCATCTGTCAAGACGCGAGTCGTTTCTTGGAACGAAGCCGCTGAGAGGAACGAATCTGTCTCAAGCGAGGCTTTCGTGATCCCGAGAAGGACCGGTTTCGCAGTCGCTGGGTGTTTTCCATCACGAATCGCATCTTTACACGCTTCTTTGAAGACGCTGATGTCGACGAGTGATCCAGGGAGAAGTGGTGTGTCACCTGATTCGATGACTTTGACACGACGAAGCATTTGGCGAACCATGACCTCAACGTGCTTATCACCGATTTCTACCCCTTGCATCCGGTAAACTTTTTGAACTTCTTGGAGAAGATAGTTCTGAACACCAGACACACCACGGACGGCGAGCAATTCTTTCGGATCGATCGAACCTTCCGTGAAGACTTCACCGGCTTCTACTGTATCGCCGATTTGAACACGTAGACGTGCTCCGAATGGAATCGTGTATGAACGAGTCTCACTGAATCCTTCGACCGTGAGTTCACGCTTGTCACGCGATTCCGTGAAGTCGATGACCGTACCAGAGATTTCCGAGATGACCGCTTGACCTTTCGGGTTACGGGCTTCGAATACCTCTTGGATACGCGGAAGACCTTGTGTGATATCGTCTCCGGCAACCCCACCTGTGTGGAAGGTACGCATTGTAAGCTGCGTTCCTGGCTCACCGATTGATTGTGCGGCAATGATACCGACGGCTTCTCCGACTTCAACGTTAGATCCAGTCGCCAAGTTGCGTCCGTAACACTTCTTACATACGCCGTGTGACGTGTTACATGTAAAGGCTGTACGGATTTCAACTTTTTCAACACCCGCATCAACAATGATGCGTGCGATGTCTTCTGTGATCAATTCGTTCTTATCGATCAACACTTCGCCCGTTTCAGGGTGTGTGACCGTTTCGAACGACGTACGTCCGACGAGACGGTCGTACAAGCTTTCGATTTCTTCCGTACCTTCGCGGAGTGCAGAAACACGGATTCCGCGGTCTGTTCCACAATCTTCTTCACGGATGATGACATCTTGCGCTACGTCAACGAGACGACGCGTCAAGTAACCTGAATCGGCTGTCTTCAAGGCTGTATCGGCAAGACCTTTACGAGCCCCGTGAGTCGAGATGAAGTACTCTTGAACCGTCAGACCTTCACGGAATGACGATTTGATTGGAAGTTCGATGATGCGACCAGATGGAGCGGCCATCAAACCACGCATACCCGCAAGCTGCGTAAAGTTCGATGCGTTACCACGGGCACCTGAGTCAGACATCATGAAGATTGGGTTCAAGCGGTTGAGGGATTTCATCAATCGTGATTGAATTTCATCCTTCGCTTCGTTCCAAGCACGGACAACGCGCTCGTAACGCTCATCTTCAGTGATGAGACCACGACGGAACGACTTCATGATTTGGTCGACTTGTTTTTGTGCTTCGTCAAGAATTTCCTGTTTATCCGGAAGTACGATGATATCGGCAATCCCAACCGTGACACCCGCTTTTGTCGAGTGCTTGAAGCCAAGATCTTTCATCCGGTCAAGCATGCGGCTTGTTTCAGTCGTTTCAAACTTCTGGAACACTTCCGCGATGACTTTTCCAAGGAAACCTTTTTTGAACGGGTCGATGATTGGACGTGATGCGATTTCTTCCGCAACGTTCGCCCCTTTGTCGATGAAGTACTTATCAGGCGTTGCTTCCTGTAAGTTTTCCATCGTTGGCTCGTTCAAGTATGGGAACGTGTTTGGCAAGATTTCGTTGAAGATCATCTTACCAACAGTCGTAATGAGCAATTTCTCGTTCTGTTCGTCTGTGAACGTCGGGTTGTTGAGCGTACGTGCCGGAAGTGCCACACGCGAGTGCAAGTGGACATAACCGTTTTGGTAAGCAATCAACGCTTCGTTGACGTTCGAGAACACTTTCCCTTGACCGACGGCATCTTCACGTTCGAGTGAGATGTAGTAGTTACCGAGGACCATATCCTGCGATGGTGTAACAACTGGTTTTCCGTCTTTCGGGTTCAAGATGTTCTGTGCAGCGAGCATGAGAAGACGTGCTTCCGCTTGTGCTTCAGCAGAGAGCGGAACGTGGACAGCCATTTGGTCACCATCGAAGTCGGCGTTGTATGCCGTACATACGAGTGGGTGAAGGCGAATCGCACGACCTTCAACAAGAATCGGTTCGAATGCTTGAATACCAAGGCGGTGAAGCGTCGGGGCACGGTTCAAGAGGACCGGATGCTCACGAATGACTTCTTCAAGGACGCCCCAGATTTCAGGTTGCATCTTCTCGATTTTGCGTTTGGCGTTCTTGATGTTTGAAGCGATGCCGCGACCGACAAGCTCTTTCATCACGAACGGTTTGAAGAGTTCAAGTGCCATCTCTTTTGGAAGACCACACTGGTACATCTTCAAGTTCGGACCTACGACGATAACCGAACGTCCTGAATAGTCGACCCGTTTACCGAGAAGGTTTTGACGGAAACGACCTTGCTTCCCTTTCAACATATGTGAAAGTGATTTAAGCGGACGGTTACCAGGACCTGTTACCGGACGACCACGACGACCGTTGTCGATGAGGGCGTCAACCGCTTCTTGAAGCATACGCTTCTCGTTTTGCACGATGATGTTCGGCGCGCCGAGGTCGAGCAAACGTTTGAGACGGTTGTTCCGGTTGATGACTCGACGATACAAATCGTTCAAGTCAGATGTCGCAAAGCGTCCACCATCAAGCTGTACCATCGGGCGAAGCTCTGGTGGGATGACAGGAAGTACTTCAAGGATCATCCAGTCCGGATTGTTTCCTGAAGTGAAGAATGCATCGAGAACTTCCAAGCGCTTGATCGCACGTGTACGACGTTGACCTTGGACTGTTTTCAACTCTTCACGAAGCTCGCCTACTTCTTTTTCAAGATTCACGTCTTGAAGAAGTGTACGGATGGCTTCAGCACCCATGTCTGCTTTGAAGTCGCTACCGTATTTTTCACGGTAGAGACGGAATTCTTTTTCCGAGAGAAGTTGTTTCTTCTCAAGCGGAGTATCACCTGGCTCTGTGACCACGTAAGATGCGAAGTAAATGACTTCTTCAAGCGCACGTGGTGACATGTCGAGAACAAGCCCCATGCGGCTTGGAATCCCTTTGAAGTACCAGATGTGCGAAACTGGTGCCGCGAGCTCGATATGGCCCATTCGCTCGCGACGCACTTTCGCTTTCGTCACTTCAACGCCACAGCGGTCACAAATGACTCCTTTATAACGGATACGTTTGTATTTCCCACAGTAACATTCCCAGTCTTTCGTAGGACCGAAGATTCGTTCACAGAATAATCCGTCCTTCTCTGGTTTAAGTGTACGATAGTTGATCGTTTCCGGCTTTTTGACTTCACCATAAGACCACGAACGGATCTTCTCTGATGAAGCCAAGCCGATTTTCATATATTCAAATCGATTAACATCTACCAAGGGGCCGACCTCCCTTTTCGCCTTATTCCTCTTCCGTAACAGTCGGTTGAACGACTTGTTCTAACGCCGATGTTGCGTTCGGGATGTTGTCGTCATCTTCATCTTTCATTTCGACTTCTTCATCATCCGCTGACATCATCTTGACTTCCATACCGAGCGCTTGAAGCTCTTTGATCAAGACGCGGAATGATTCAGGAACGCCCGCTTTCGGAACGCTCTCGCCTTTCACGATGGCCTCATATGCTTTCACACGACCGACCGTGTCATCCGACTTGATTGTCAAGATTTCTTGGAGCGTGTAGGCTGCACCGTACGCTTCAAGAGCCCAAACTTCCATCTCCCCGAAGCGCTGACCACCGAACTGTGCTTTACCACCGAGCGGTTGTTGCGTGACGAGTGAGTATGGTCCTGTCGAACGAGCGTGAAGTTTGTCATCAACCATGTGCGCGAGTTTGATCATGTACATGACACCGACCGAGACGCGGTTATCGAACGGTTCACCCGTACGACCATCGTAGAGACGCGTTTTCGCATCTTTATCCATACCAGCTTCTTCAATCGTTGCCCATACGTCTTCCTCACGCGCTCCATCGAATACAGGTGTTGCCACTTTGATGCCGAGCTTCTTCGCCGCCATACCAAGGTGGAGTTCAAGTACCTGACCGATATTCATACGAGATGGTACCCCAAGCGGGTTGAGCATGATGTCAACCGGTGTACCGTCTGGCATGTATGGCATATCTTCTTCAGGGAGGATCCGCGAGATAACACCTTTGTTACCGTGACGTCCCGCCATCTTATCCCCTTCGTGAATCTTACGTTTTTGAACGATATAGACACGTACCATTTGGTTGACGCCTGGAGACAATTCGTCACCGTTCTCACGGTCGAACACTTTGACATCCAAGATAATTCCATCTCCACCGTTTGGTACACGAAGTGACGTATCACGTACTTCACGTGCCTTCTCACCGAAGATTGCGTGCAAGAGACGCTCTTCCGCCGTCAATTCTGTAACGCCCTTAGGTGTTACTTTACCGACGAGGATATCGCCATCCTTGACTTCAGCCCCGATGCGGATAATTCCGCGATCGTCCAAGTTACGAAGTGCATCATCTCCGACGTTTGGAATATCACGTGTGATTTCCTCTGGTCCGAGTTTCGTATCGCGTGACTCTGACTCGTACTCTTCGATATGAATCGACGTGTACACATCATCTTTCACGAGACGCTCACTCATGATGATCGCATCCTCATAGTTGTAACCATCCCATGTCATGAAGGCAACGACGACGTTACGACCGAGCGCGAGCTCACCCATATCCATCGATGGACCGTCTGCAAGGATTTCTCCTTTTTCAACACGGTCACCAGCTGCGATGATTGGTTTTTGGTTATAACATGTCCCTTGGTTCGAACGGACATATTTTTGAAGTTTGTAACGGTCCAAGTCACCCGAAACCTCAGAACCGTTCACGTCAGACGTGCGACGGATCAAGATTTCACGCGCTGTGACGCGTTCGACGACACCTGGGTATTTCGCAACGATGGCTGCCCCAGAGTCTTTCGCAGATACATACTCCATTCCAGTACCGACAATCGGTGAATCTGGTTGAAGAAGTGGTACTGCTTGACGTTGCATGTTCGCTCCCATGAGGGCACGGTTCGAGTCATCGTTCTCAAGGAACGGGATACATGCAGTCGCGGCAGAAACAACCTGTTTCGGCGAAACGTCCATGTAATCGACTCGGCTTGGCTCAACTGACAAGTTTTGTCCGCGGAAACGGCAAAGAACTTGTTCGTTCGCAAAGTGGCCTTCTTCTGTGAGCGGCATGTTCGCCTGTGCGACGACATAGAGGTCTTCCTCATCAGCCGTCATATATTGGATATCGCCAGTAACGAGACCCGTTTCTGGGTCAACACGACGATATGGTGCTTCAATGAAACCGTACTCGTTCACTTTCGCATAAGACGAGAGTGAGTTGATGAGTCCGATGTTCGGTCCCTCTGGTGTTTCGATTGGACACATCCGACCGTAGTGCGAATAGTGAACGTCTCGAACTTCGAAACCAGCACGTTCACGTGTCAAACCACCCGGTCCAAGTGCAGAGAGACGACGCTTGTGCGTAAGCTCTGCGAGCGGGTTTGTTTGGTCCATGAACTGTGACAATTGCGAGCTACCGAAGAACTCTTTAAGTGATGCGATAACCGGGCGGATGTTGATGAGCGCCTGTGGCGTGATCGCGTTTTGATCTTGAATCGACATACGTTCTTTTACGACACGTTCCATACGGGAAAGCCCGATCCGGAATTGGTTTTGGAGAAGTTCTCCGACTGAACGAAGACGACGGTTTCCTAAGTGGTCGATGTCATCTGTTGTTCCGACTTCGTGAAGTAAGTTGAAGAAGTAGTTGATTGAAGCGATAATATCGGCTGGCGTAATATGTTTTACGCTACGGTCGATATTGCCATTTCCGATGATGTTCAAGATACGCTCTCCATCTGGGTCATCCGGTGAGACGACTTTGATTGATTGAAGACCGAACGGTTCACCTTCAGCGACACCACCAGTTGGTTCCGCGTCGACATAACCGAGTCCGTTCTCCAAATGCGGGAGAATACGATCGAGGTTGCGACGATCGAGGACGGTTCCAGCTTCAGCGAGTACTTCGCCTGTTTCTGGGTCCACGAGCGTTTCCGCTAACTTTTGACCGAACAAACGGTTCTTAAGATGAAGTTTTTTGTTCATCTTATAGCGACCGACATTTGCTAAGTCATAGCGTTTCGGGTCGAAGAAACGTGACACAAGAAGTGATTTCGCGTTTTCTACTGTTGGTGGTTCACCAGGACGTAGACGCTCGTAAATCTCGATCAACGCTTTTTCTGTAGACTCTGTATTATCTTTTTCAAGGGTGTTACGAAGGTATTCGTCATCTCCGAGAAGGTCGATAATTTCTTGGTCCGTACCGAATCCGAGGGCACGCAACAACACCGTTACCGGAATTTTACGGGTACGGTCGATACGAACATAAACGATATCTTTGGCATCTGTCTCGAGTTCGAGCCAAGCACCACGGTTCGGGATGACAGTTGCGCCAAATCCACGTTTACCGTTTTTATCGAGTTTAGCGTTATAGTACACGCTCGGTGAACGAACAAGCTGGGAAACGATGACGCGTTCTGCACCATTAATGATAAATGTTCCCGATTCTGTCATGAGCGGGAAATCCCCCATGAATACTTCTTGTTCTTTGAGCTCACCTGTCTCTTTGTTTTGGAGACGTACTTTTACGCGAAGTGGCGCAGAATAAGTAACGTCGCGCTCCTTCGATTCATCGATTGAATACTTCGGCTCGCTGAGCGAGTAATCGATGAACTCCAATACGAGGTTTCCTGTGAAATCGGAAATCGGTGAAATGTCCGTAAACATCTCTTTCAATCCTTCACGCAAGAACCACTCGTAAGAAGCAGTTTGAATTTCAATCAAATTCGGAAGCTCTAGAACCTCACTGATACGGGCATAGCTTCTTCTCTGACGGTGACGACCGTACTGAACAAGTTGACCAGTCAACTGATTCACCTCTCAGACCCCCAATTCTTTAGCGAATTTTTCGGGCGTAATAATCGAACATTGTCATTGAATGTCGCTCGTTTTCCGTCTCTAAAAAGCGGCAGACACGGCAGTTTCAAGCGAATTCCATTCCAATGGCATTTTATAATGTTAGCATATACGTTATAGCGAGTCAACAAGACTTCACCGTTTGTCAAGACCGAATTGCTCGGAAAATAAAGTAACCTTTCTCCTTCGCCATCGTTTCGACTTGACCAAACACCTCTTCTAATAGCTTTTTAGCAGAAGGTGCTCCTTGTTTCTTTTGAATGACGACATAAATTGCTCCTCCATCGACGAGGTGCGTATGTGCTTCACGCAAGATCGTATGGACGACTTGTTTCCCCGCACGAATCGGCGGATTGGTGACAATGGCGGCAAACCGTTCTCCCCCCACCGCGTCATACGCGTGAGAAAGCCGTGTTTCGACCGTCACTCCATTACGGGCGGCGTTTTGCTCAGAGAGCGCCAGCGCACGCTCATTCACATCGATGAGCAAGGCCTCACGCCCAGAGGCATCGGCAAGCGAGATCCCCATCGGACCATAGCCGCAGCCTACATCTAAAATACGTCCCGACACATCAGGCATCTCAAACGTTTCAATTAAAAGACGTGACCCAAAATCGACCGATCCTTTCGAGAACACACCGCGGTCCGAAGTGAAATGATACTGTTTCCCTCGCAACTCGTACGTCCATGTCTCTGGGGCACTTTCCGAACGTGGATCGTTCGTATAGTAATGATCTCCCATGCGTTGAACCTCCTAACCCATTCTTCAAGGAAATAAAAGAAGCTCGCCATGGCGAGCTTCTATAGGTTGTGAAGTTGAATTACTTAACTTCAACAGATGCGCCAGCTTCTTCAAGCTTAGCTTTGATTGCGTCAGCGTCTTCTTTAGAAACGCCTTCTTTGACTGGAGCTGGAGTTCCGTCAACGAGTGCTTTTGCTTCTTTAAGGCCGAGACCTGTGATTTCACGAACAGCTTTGATGACGTTGATTTTACCAGCGCCAGCGTTTGTGAGGATTACGTCGAATTCAGTTTTCTCTTCAGCTGCTGCGCCTGCGCCAGCACCTGCAACTGCTACTGGAGCTGCTGCTGATACGCCGAATTCTTCTTCGATTGTTTTTACGAGTTCGTTAAGTTCGAGAACCGTCATTGATTTGAGGTCTTCGATGAATTGCTCTTTGTTGAAAGCCATTATGGTTTTCCTCCTTTGATGTTGTAAAAAAGTTTTTTGAGTTACGCTACGCGACAAAAATTAAGCTGATTGCTCTTCTTTTTGTTCTGCGATTGCGTTTGTTGCGACTGCGAGCCCACGGATTGGAGCTTGAAGTACGCTGAGAAGCATCGAGAGAAGACCATCGCGTGATGGAAGTTCTGCAAGGGCTTTGATTTCTTCGAGTGAAGAAACTTTACCTTCGATGATTCCGCCTTTGAGTTCGAGCGCTTTGTGCTCTTTCGAGAAGTCGTTCAAGATCTTCGCTGGAGCGATCACGTCTTCGTTTGAGAAGGCGATTGCTGTAGGACCAGTGAAGACTTCGTCAAGACCTTCGAAGTTCGACTGAGTAGCTGCGCGGCGAAGAAGACCGTTCTTGTAAACTTTGAACTCGATTCCAGCGTCACGGAGTGATTTACGGAGTGTAGTCACTTCTTCAACTGTAAGTCCGCGGTAGTCAACAACAACTGTTCCAACGCTCGCTTGCATTTTCTCAGCGATTTCATCGACGAGTGCCGATTTCTGAGCTACGATTTTTTCGTTTGCCATGTGTTTGCACCTCCTAGTCAATTCTTATACCGGACGAGAGGCTGCTCTCCAAAAGAAATCCCTCGTATGAAGACATACGAGGGCGTAATTGTTTGAAAGTAAACCTGTGACAACAGGCTCAAGTTCGAGCAAAGACACCTCGGAAGGGTTTACGGACCGATGTCCACCTTCTGTCTACGGTAATCCAACATATTCGGTTGAACGTGTATTACTTTATCAGCGGTGTCACACGTTGTCAACAATTTATTTCAACAAGATTACTTAAGGAAATCTGCAGTCGCTACACGGATCCCAGGACCCATTGTAGATGAAAGCGAGATGTTTTTAAGGTAAGTTCCTTTTGCAGTAGCAGGCTTCACTTTCATGAGTGTTTCGAGAATTGTCTCGATGTTCTCAGAGAGTTTAGATGCTTCAAATGATTTCTTACCAACTGGAACGTGGATGTTACCAGCTTTATCAACACGGTATTCAACTTTACCAGCTTTGATATCCGCGATTGCTTTTTCTACGTCGAAAGTAACTGTTCCTGTTTTCGGGTTAGGCATGAGGCCTTTAGGTCCGAGAACACGACCAAGTTTACCAACTTCACCCATCATGTCAGGTGTCGCAACGATTACATCGAAGTCGAACCATCCTTGTTGGATTTTGTTGATGTACTCAGCGTCGCCAACGTAGTCTGCTCCAGCAGCTTCCGCTTCTTTCACTTTCTCACCTTTAGCGAAGACGAGAACTTTTTGTGTTTTACCAGTACCGTGTGGAAGTACAACGGCACCACGGATTTGTTGGTCTGCTTTCTTCGGATCTACGCCGAGACGGACAGCAACTTCGATTGTTTCATCGAATTTAGCAGTAGCTGTTTTTTGAACGAGCTCGACAGCTTCAGCGAGGTCGTATGACATCGTGCGGTCAACAAGCTTAGCTGCTTCTTGGTGTTTTTTACCCATGATCTTTTCCTCCTTGTGGTTAGCGGAATTTCCTCCCACATAATGAAGGGATTGAAGGTGAGCAGTATTCACCGACAACCCCAGAGACTAACAATTAGTCTTCGATTACAATACCCATACTACGTGCAGTACCTTCAACCATAAGCATCGCTGTTTCTACAGATGATGCGTTAAGGTCAGGCATTTTAAGTTCAGCGATTTCGCGAACTTTGTCACGCTTAACCGTTGCTACTTTCTTACGGTTTGGTTCACCAGAACCACTCTCGATACCAGCAGCTTTCTTCAAGAGAACTGCAGCTGGTGGAGTTTTCGTAATGAATGTAAACGAACGATCTTCGTATACCGTGATGACTACAGGAATAATCAATCCGGCTTGGTCTTGTGTACGAGCGTTGAACTCTTTACAGAATCCCATGATGTTAACACCTGCTTGACCAAGTGCTGGACCTACTGGTGGAGCTGGGTTTGCTTTACCAGCTGGGATTTGAAGTTTAACGAGTTTAGAAACTTTTTTCGCCACGAGACACACCTCCTTAAGTCTAAAATGTGGTTTCTTGGACGTTGTGCGCCCTCCCACTCAATCTATTAGGTCGAGTTTGTACCGAAATAAAGCACAACATCAAACATTTTCGATTGTACCATCCGTTTTACGGATTAGCAAGTGGGTTTAGTTAATTTTCTGAACTTGTTCGAAATCAAGCTCAATTTTTGTTTCACGACCGAACATGTCGACCACGACTTTGAGCTTCTCTTTGTCGGCTTCAATCTCGTCGATTGTTCCTTCAAAGTTCTCAAATGCGCCTTCTTTCACGCGGACAAGGTCACCAAGTTCATAGTTGTAACGATCTTTCTTCTCGATGAGTCCCATTTGTGACAAGACGTTTGTCACTTCGTCCGGTTGGAGTGGGATCGGTTTCGCCCCACCACCTGTTGAACCGAGGAAGCCGGTGACGTTTGGTGTGTTGCGGACAACATACCATGAATCGTCAGTCATGACCATCTCTACGAACACATAGCCCGGGAAACTTTTGACTTCACGTTCTTTGATTTTCTTCTCGCCACTCTTTAATGTGACTTCTTCTTGCGTCGTTTCAGTCGGGACGAGGACGCGGAAAATTTTATCTTCCATGTTCATCGAACCGATTCGACGTTCTAGGTTTTCTTTGACGTTATTCTCAAAACCTGAGTACGTCTGGACAACAAACCATTGTTTCTCCACGGCTTTCACCTCTTCCTTAGTTAATCAATAAATTGACGAGATAGCTGACTCCACTATCTACGCCGAACACGAACAGGCCAATCACGACAACAGTCGCGATGACAGTAATGGTATATTTCGTGAGTTCTTTACGAGTTGGCCAACTCGTTTTCTTTAACTCTTTCCATACGTCGCGCAAAAAGTTCATGGTAGCTTCCTCCTACATTGAATGCCAATCTACGTTACTTTGATTCCCGATGCATCGTATGCGCGTTACAGCGTCGACAAAACTTTTTCATTTCAAGCCGTGTCGACATGCCGTCTTTTTTTGTCGTCGAGTATTCTCTAGACCCGCATTCTGAGCAAGCGAGACTTACTTTCTTTGCCATTCATAAGCGCCCCTTTCGACTACTCCCTCTTAAAAAAGAGCGAAAAAAAAACGCCTCCTGTAAATGGCGTCTACGGACAAGGCGCTGCTTTTAAAGTATCACATAGGAGGCACGCGGTCAATAATCGGTTAGCTCGTGAGCATACGGACATCGACGTGACGTTCGAATTTCTTCTTCACACGTTGCAAGGCATTATCGATTGATTTGACGTGACGATCGAGGTCGTCGGAAATCTCTTGATACGAACGGCCATCTAAATAAAGACGCAATACTTTCCGCTCGAGGTCACTTAAAATCTCATCCATCTTCGCTTCCATGAATGTCTGCTCTTCCTGGGTCACAATCAGTTCCTGTGGATCTGTCGGATGCGGCGGTAAGATGACATCGAGTAACGTTCGATCCGACTCTTCATCAAAAATTGGTTTGTCGAGTGATACATATGAATTGAGCGGAATATGTTTTTGACGCGTCGCCGTCTTAATTGCTGTAATCATCTGACGCGTAATGCACATCTCGGCAAAACTTTTGAATGAAGCAAGTCGTTCGTCTTTATAGTCGCGAACTCCTTTATAGAGCCCGATCATCCCTTCCTGCACGATATCCTCATGATCTGCGCCAATCAAAAAGTAAGAGCGTGCCTTCGCACGTACAAAATACCGGTATCGTTCAATCAAAAACTCGAGCGCATCGCTATCCCCTTCGTTGCGTGCCAATAAGACCAACTCTTCGTCTGACATTTTTTCAAACTGTTCGTACGGCCATCCGTTCATGCTCGTTACCCCCCGGCGATTGATCCTGAACTATGTAAGGTTGTGTCCCATTATAGGACTCCCTACTCCTATGCGTCAAACAAATTTCTAAAAATTCCGTCAATTCAATACTGTGTAACTTATATATGTAATAGTATACAACATTCCTTTGCAAAAAAATGTCAAAATCGAAACAAAGACGAGTCCAATTCATGAACTCGCCCGTGATTTCAGTCACCTTTTGATTTGCGCCGCCGCATTTCCTCGAACTTCGCTTGGATATGCGGTGGAAAATCGATTGTCTTTCGATTCGATTGTTCCTTTTCTAGCGATATACGCTGTTGCTCAATCAGTGTTTTCGCATGCTTCCAATCTTTCAACAGTTCTGTTGCCGGTACACGTAATGCACCTTGTCCAAAAATGACCCACTGTTCGGTAAAATCGTTTGTCGCTACGAACAACGTGACCAACCGGTTATCCACTAATTCGTGGGCCCGTCGCTCAATCCATTCGTCTGCCGTCTCATTTTCTTTCGTATAGACGACATCGACGCGACTTCGTTTCTCTTTCGATTCACGACCATATCGCATATGGGCGTCAAACACGATCGTGACCTCTTTGCCGGACACAGCCTGATATTCTGCCATCGCCTCAATCAACAGATTGCGTGCTTGTTCAAAGTCCACGTCCCGTAAACTTCTCAGGTGGGGCCACGCACCAATGATATTATATCCGTCAACAAGAAGGAGCTCGCGCTTTAAGATACTCATGCCAATGGATGACGTGAGCGATGCACCTCATACAGAAGGAGTGCCGCTGCAACTGATGCATTGAGTGACGTGACATGACCGACCATCGGCAAATGAACGAGAAAGTCGCATGATTCGCGCACGAGTCGACTCATGCCTTTCCCCTCACTTCCAATGACCACAACAAGTGGCATATTCCCATCCAATCGCCGGTAGTCCTGACTCTCTTTCGCATCCGTACCGACAATCCAAAGTCCTTTTTCTTTCAATTCTTCGAGGGTTCGCGTCAAGTTTGTCACGCGCGCCACCGGAATATGTTCAATCGCACCGGTCGACGCTTTGGCGACGGTTTGAGTCAAACCGACCGAGCGACGCTTCGGAATAATGATTCCGTGTGCACCGACGGCATCGGCAGTACGTAAAATCGAGCCGAGGTTGTGCGGGTCTTCGAGCTCATCTAGCAAAATAAAGAGCGGTGTTTCTTCTTTTGAAGCCGCGAGGGCAAACATGTCTTCAATGGTTTTGTATTCGTATGCTGCCACTGCCGCCACGACACCTTGATGATGTTCACTTCCAGCCATCTTCTCAAGCTTTGTTTTCGGTACGAACGATACTTGAACAGATGCTTCATTCGCCATTGCGATGATCTGCGCGAGCGGTCCTTTTTGTTGACCTTCCATGATAAATACTTTATTCATATCCCGACCACTACGGAGTGCCTCGAGCACAGGGTTTCGACCATAGAGGAAATCGATTCCCTCTTCCATTACATCGACTTCTTTATAATCCGGACGCTCCGCCTTTTGGCGACGCGGGCGCTCTGGTCGTTCTCCGCGCGGGCGGTCAAACGTTCGTTTTTCCGCTCCCCGTTTTCCGTCATGTCGTTTCGGGCGACTCGGCTTCGAGTCGTTCGAACGCTTGTTTGATGAGTTCTTCAAGACGATCCCTTCTTTCTGTCAAATAGATATATCCAATCAATGCCTCAAATGCCGTAGAATACCGATACGTATGCACATCGACCCGTTTGGGGATCGAGCCTGACTTCGCATTCTTGCCTCGTCTGACAACGGCTTGTTCTTCTTCCGTCAACACGTCCGTCTCTAACCAATGGGTCACGACGTTCGCTTGCGCTCGCGCATTCACGTAGCGGACAGCGCCTCGATGTAAATCGTTCGGGCGCGTCAATCCTGTCTCAAGCAGTCGTTTTCGTACAGCCAATTCATACACCACGTCCCCCATATAAGCGAGCGCGAGAGCATTCATCTGTTTCGGTTGCATCATAACCGCTTCCACCGAACCCCTTGGGCCGTGTCTTCGAGTTGGATGTTTTGTTCTTTTAGTAAATCGCGAATCTCGTCCGCCCGAGCAAAATCACGTGCAGCCCGTGCATCGTTCCGCTCTTGAATCAATTGATCAATCTCCGCATCAAGCAATTCTTTTTCTTCTACCAATGTCAATCCGAGTACGCCTGTCAATTCGTCGAATAACGATAGGATCTGTTCAAGTGTCGCTTTCGCTACATGGTCTGCCTTCGCATAAATATTAGCTTCTCTTGCTAAGTCGAAAAGGACGGTTACGGCATTTGCCGTATTGATATCATCATCCATCGATTCGATGAATGAAGCCTTGATCGATTCTAATTTCCGCTCCATCGACTCGCTCGGTTCACCAAGTCCAGCCGTAACCGATAAACGATACTCGATATTTTGATACGCTTCTTTGATTCGGCTCCAACCGTTTGCCGCTTGTTCAATCAATTCACGGCTATAGTTGATCGGATGACGGTAATGGACAGACAACATGAAGAAGCGAAGTACCATCGGGTCAACTTCTTTTAGCGCCTCATGGACGAGGAGGAAGTTCCCGAGCGATTTGGACATCTTCTCGTTTTCGATGTTGATGAACCCGTTATGGAGCCAATAGTTCGCAAATTTCGCATGGTTGCAGGCTTCTGACTGGGCAATCTCGTTCTCGTGGTGTGGGAATTTTAAATCATGACCGCCCGCATGGATATCAATTGTGGTCCCGAGATGTTTTTTCGCCATCGCCGAGCATTCGATATGCCAGCCGGGACGTCCTTTGCCCCATGGACTCTCCCATGATGGTTCATCGGGCTTCGCCGCTTTCCATAAAACGAAGTCGAGCGGATCTTCTTTCTTTTCTCCGACGTCGACACGTGAGCCAGCTCGTAAATCTTCAATCGATTGTTGACTCAACTTCCCGTATGTCTCAAATTTTTTCGTTCGGAAGTAGACATCTCCTTCTGATTCGTAGGCAAACCCTTCCGTCTCTAACTGACGGATGAATGCGATGATTTCTTCCATCGTATCGGTAACTCGTGGGTGTACATCGGCGGGTTGCACGTTGAGAGCTCCCGTATCAGCTAAGTACGCCTCGATGTACCGGTTCGTCAACGTTTCTGTATCTTCTCCTAATTCATTGGCGGTGCGAATGATTTTGTCATCCACGTCCGTGAAGTTCAAGACGTATTTCACTTCGTACCCGCGATAAGTCAAATAGCGACGTACCGTGTCGAAGGCGATTGCCGGACGCGCATTCCCGACATGGATGTAGTTGTAGACGGTCGGTCCACACACGTACATGGATACTTTACCTGGGACAATCGGGACAAACGGTTCTTTTTTATTCGTGAGACTGTTGTACAGCTGAATCATGTGTCTTCTCCTCCATCCGCTTCTCAAGCGTTTCTAATTTATGTTGAAGTTCTGCCACAGCGTTTTCAAGACGTTCTTGGCACTCACGATCTGGATCTGGTAAACGATGGTCCAAATCATGTTGTTTCACACGTTTACCATTGCGAATGACGACACGCCCTGGAATCCCGACCACAGTCGAGTCAGACGGCACATCATTTAACACGACCGAACTTGCTCCGATTTTGACGCAATCGCCAATCGTGATATTTCCAAGTACTTTCGCTCCCGCTGAAATGAGCACGTCACTTCCAATCGTCGGATGACGCTTCCCTTTTTCTTTCCCTGTTCCACCGAGTGTGACGCCCTGATAAATCGTCACGTCATTTCCGATAATCGCCGTCTCTCCAATGACGACACCGAAGCCATGGTCAATAAACACACGGTTACCTAAAACGGCGCCGGGATGAATCTCGATTCCCGTCAACCACCGGCTGAATTGAGCCAACAATTTGGCCACTAGCTTCACGTTACGTTTCCATAATCCGTGCGCGATACGATGCGCCCAGATTGCGTGTAATCCCGGATAAGTCAAGGCCACCTCGACTTTTGAACGGGCGGCGGGGTCTAGTTCCAGGACAGTCCGTAAATCTTCACGTACACTGCTCCAAAATCCCATAGTTGATATCTCCTTTTCTAATACAAAAACAAAGACGCCCCTGTGCCAAGGCACAGAGACGCCATAAGCGCGGTTCCACTCTGTTTGGGAAAATGCGTTCCCCTCTCAAGTCTCGTTAACGCCGAGTCACGGCCTCGACTACATATCGCCGAGACGGCTCCGAGGTGCACTTCTTCGGGGAACACATCTAGAACTCCCAGCCTAGGTTCTAGTCTCTGTAACGTGTCGTACCGCTTACTTTCCTCATCGATGCCTTTATTACGCTAATAAAGTTGTCAGACGCTTCAATACGCGCTCTTTTCCGATTAACGAAATCGCGTTCGGAAGCTCTGGTCCATGTGTTTGTCCTGTCGTAGCGACACGGATTGGCATGAACAAGTTCTTTCCTTTTTGACCAGTTGCTTTTTGCGTCGCTTTCGTCGCCGCTTTAATCGCTTCTGGCGTGAAGTCTTCGATTCCTTCAAGCTGTTGTTTGAACTCTGCAAGGACAGCGGGTACCGTTTCACCAGAAAGAACAGCATTCGCTTCCTCGTCATACTCGATTTCATCTTTGAAGAACAAGTCTGTCAACGCAACGATTTCTGCACCGTGCGTCATTTGTTCTTTATACAATGCAATCAAGTTTGTGGCCCAATCCGCTTCCTCGACAGATACCGCCTCGGGTAATCGTCCTGCTTCTTGTAAGAATGGTAAACTGAGTGCCACCACTTCGTCAAGCGTGGCCTTCTTCATGTATACACTGTTGATCCAAGAAAGTTTTTGTTGGTCAAATACAGCTGGACTCTTCGACAATCGGTTCGCATCAAACATTTGAATGAATTCTTCTTTTGAGAAGATTTCTTCTTCACCGACCGGTGACCACCCAAGAAGCGAAATAAAGTTGAAGAGCGCTTCTGGCAAGTAACCGAGATCCGCATATTGTTCGATAAACTGAATGATCGACTCGTCTCGTTTTGACAACTTCTTATGTTGATCGTTATAGATGAGCGTCATGTGACCGAATTCAGGATACTCCCAACCGAGTGCGTCATAAACCATCATCTGTTTTGGTGTATTCGCAATGTGATCGTCTCCACGCAATACGTGACTGATCTTCATCAAATGGTCGTCCACAACAACCGCGAAGTTGTATGTCGGGATACCATCTTGTTTCACGATGACCCAGTCCCCAAAATCTTTCGATTCAAACGAGACGTCTCCTTTGACGACATCCGTCCATTTATACGTCACACCTTCCGGCACACGGATACGGATAGACGGTTTACGACCTTCCGCTTCAAACGCTTCACGTTCTTCGACAGTGAGGTTACGGTGCGCACCAGAATAACGCGGTGCTTCTCCTCGTGCGATTTGTGCTTCACGCTCTGCTTCAAGTTCCTCAGACGTCATGTAGCACTTGTAAGCGAGGCCTTTACTCATCAATTCGTTGACGTATTTTTCATAGAGCGAAAGACGTTCCATTTGGTAATAAGGACCGTAGTCCCCGTCACGACCTGGACCTTCATCCCAGTCGATGCCGAGCCATTCCAAGTATTTCATCTGACTCTCAACACCGTTCAACACATTCCGTTTCTGGTCAGTGTCTTCAATCCGAAGAATCATTTTTCCGCCTGCATGGCGAGCAAATAAGTAGTTAAACAACGCAGTCCGCGCATTTCCGATATGGAGATGCCCCGTCGGACTAGGCGCATAGCGTACACGCACTTCACTCATAATAGTTCCACCTTTCTTCTCTTCTGCCCAAATAGTATACCATTTCTGTCAAGCCCGGTTGAGTAAGATGACCGCCTGCGCCGCGATTCCTTCTTCACGTCCTGTGAAGCCGAGTTTTTCTGTCGTTGTTGCCTTCACGTTCACCTGTTCGATGTCCGCTTCTAGCAAATTGGCAATGACCGCGCGCATCTCATCAATATATGGACGGAGTTTTGGCCGTTGTGCCATGACCGTCGCATCAACATTCCCAAGAACGTATCCTCGGTCTTTCACGAGCTGCCAAACATGACGAAGCAATACTTTTGAATCTGCGTCTTTGAATTCCGGATCCGTGTCCGGGAAATGCTTCCCGATATCTCCTGCTGCAATCGCTCCAAGCGCTGCATCAGCAATCGTATGAAGTAACACGTCCGCATCAGAATGACCGAGAAGGCCGCGCTCGTGCGGAATCTCAATCCCTCCTAAAATTAACGGGCGTCCTTCTGCGAATGCATGTACATCAAATCCTTGACCAATTCTCATTGTAATTCCTCCTTCGCTAAAATCGCTTCACCAAATAATAAATCTTCGGGTGTCGTCATTTTGATATTATGATAATCGCCGAGAACCACCTGTACCGATTCTCCGAGCCATTCAAATAAACTCGCGTCATCCGTTCCCATTACATGTTGTTCGGACGCTCGTTTATGCGCATCCAAAATTGCGTTGATCGGAAAGGCTTGTGGGGTTTGAGCCAACCACAAGTTTTCACGAGGGACGGTACGTTCAATGTTTTGATGCTCAACTTGTTTGACCGTATCTTTTACAGGCACTGCTAAGATGGCACCACCTTGACGCGCCGCTTCAGCCACTTGATGCAAGTGTTCTCGTTTTACAAACGGACGAGCACCATCGTGAATCATGACAATCGTGTCAGTCGAAACTACTTTTAGTCCGGCGTAAACACTCTGTTGTCGTTCTTCCCCGCCTGTCACATATGTAACCGGTGTTTTCATATGCGCCGTCATTGTTTCAAACCAACTTCGCTCCTCCGAACGAATGGCTAAAACAATCCGCTCACACCATGGATCGGTATCGAATGCTTGGAGTGTCCATGCAATAATCGGTTTACCACGTAGCGATAGCATGAGCTTATTCGCGTCTGCTCCCATTCGTTTCCCTCTCCCAGCAGCCGGAATCACAACCGTATACGTTACCATCTAAAAACCTCTCTTCGTGAAAAAAGAGAGCGCTCGCGCGTCTCTTTTTTATGAATTATTCAGGACGAGCAAAAATCATTCTTCCAGCTGACGTCTGTAAGACACTCGTCACGACAACAGGTAACGTCTTCGAAATCAACTTACGTCCACCTTCCACGACGACCATCGTCCCATCTTCAAGATAGGCGACGCCTTGATTTTGCTCTTTCCCTTCTTTAATGACCGTCACGACCATCTCTTCGCCAGGAATGACGATTTGTTTAACGGCATTTGCTAGGTCATTAATATTCAAGACAGGAACATTCCGTACCTCGCACACTTTGTTTAAGTTGTAGTCATTCGTGACGACAATCCCATTTTTCAATTCAGCCAGTTTAATCAATTTGATATCAACTTCCGGTACGTCTTCAAAGTCCCCATCGTAAATTTCGACTTGAATACGCTTATTCTCTTGAAGTTCTTTCAATATATCGAGACCACGACGACCACGATTCCGCTTCAATGTATCGGAAGAGTCGGCAATGTACTGCAGTTCGCCGATGACGAATTGTGGAACAATCAATGTCCCTTCTACAAATCCCGTTGTGGCGATGTCAGCGATGCGTCCATCAATGATGACACTCGTGTCTAAAATTTTATCATTTGAACGTTTCACTGGGGCTGCCGTCTTATCCCGTTCACTCTTCACAAATAATTTAATCCATTCGTTACGCTTCCGATACCCGACCGCGAAACCAAAGTAACCAAACAGCGCTGTGACAAAAATCGGGACGATTTTACTCAGTAAGAAAATATTCGTGACTTCAAGCGACACACTGATCAAAAAGGCAATCAAAAGCCCGATAATGAGTCCGATCGAACCGAATAAAATATCTCCTACCGGTAAACGGACGAGCCGTTCCTCGACAAAACGAATAAATGCAACAACACCATCGGTTAAGAATAAACTAAGAATGAAGAAGATAAGTCCACCAATCAAACTTGCTACGTATGGAATCGTTAACCATTCCGGCACATTCATGCCAAGGTCTCCTAATAAAAGCGTCGCCTCGATAATTCCGAACCAACCCACGACGAGTCCAATCAAAATAAATCCGATTCGTACAGCAATCTTCACTCATTCCACCTCCTTCTATATGAAATAAAATTTCAAAAAATAACACTTTCATTGTAACATGATTTTTTCAATCACGTTCGTTACAAAGCGTTAAAAACTGCCAGTGGCGACCCGTTAGAACGGAATCGCCAACTGGAGTGCTTCATCCACTGTTCCGACCCCAACGACTTCAATGCCTGCGGGTGCGGTCCACCCACCCATATTATTCTTCGGTATAATCGCCCGGGTAAACCCTAACTTCGCCGCTTCGGCGACACGCTGTTCGATTCGGGATACGCGCCGCACTTCCCCGGTCAATCCAACCTCACCGATGCAGACATCTGTCGGACGGGTTGGACGGTCACGAAAACTCGAAGCAATCGAGACACAAATCGCAAGGTCAATCGCAGGCTCATCTAGTTTGACGCCACCCGCCGCTTTCAAGTAAGCATCTTGTGTTTGAAGCAACAAACCTGATCGTTTCTCAAGGACGGCCATGAGAAGCGCGACCCGGTTTTGATCGATTCCCGTCGCCATGCGTCTCGGGTTACCGAACGACGTCGGCGAAATGAGTGCTTGGAGTTCTACAAGTACCGTTCGTGTCCCTTCCATCGAGGCGACGACCGTAGAACCCGACACACCGGCGGTTCGTTCCTCTAAGAAAATTTCGGACGGATTGAGGACTTCTTCTAGCCCACTCTCTTTCATCTCGAAAATTCCGATTTCATTGGTTGAACCGAAACGGTTTTTCACGGCTCGCAATATACGGAACGTATGATGACGTTCCCCTTCAAAGTAAAGTACCGCATCGACCATATGCTCGAGTAAACGTGGTCCCGCAATCGAACCTTGTTTTGTTACGTGACCGACGATGAAGACAGCAATTCCTCGTGTTTTTGCGATCTTCATCAGGGCGGCCGTACATTCTCGAACTTGTGAAACGCTACCTGGAGCCGATTGAATTTCATCCATATACACCGTTTGAATCGAATCGATGATGACGAATCCAGGTTGTTCCTCATCGATGACCCGCTCAATCATCAACATGTCTGTCTCAGCGAGTACGTATAAATCTTCAGTCGGTAAGCCGAGACGCTCCGCCCGTAGTTTTGTTTGCTTGAGTGATTCTTCACCCGAGATATACAGCACCTTTTTGCCACTATGGGCTAAGTGGGCGCTGACCTGTAATAGAATGGTCGACTTCCCGATTCCCGGGTCCCCGCCGACTAAAACGAGTGAACCTGGGACAATCCCACCGCCGAGCACGCGGTCAAATTCACGACTATTCGTATGCACGCGCGTCTCTTCTTGTGAGACGACGTTCGCTAATCGTTCCGGTTTCAATTGTCGCGATGAACTATGCACAAAGGCCGCTCCACGTTTGGCTTTCTTCTCTTCTACAAACTCTTCGACGAGTGTATTCCATTCATTACAACCCGGACAACGCCCCATCCACTTGGCTGATTCATATCCGCACGATTGGCAGACGTATTTCGTTTTAATTTTGGCCATAAGTTCCCTTCCTGTCTAAAAAAAGCTCCCTCTAAACGACGAGGGAGCTGAATGATTTACTGAACTACACCTTCGTTACGAACGACGAACTCTCCATCTTGTACGTCGAGCGCAACTTTACTGCCTCTAGCGATTGTACCGCCGAGCATTGCTTCTGAGAGGCGGTCCTCCACTTCCCGTTGAAGGGCACGACGGAGAGGGCGGGCCCCGTATTCCGGATCGTAGCCGACATCGGCAATTTTATCGAGTGCCGCATCCGTCAAGCTGAAATCAACACCTTGTTCGGCGAGACGTTTCTTGAGCGTCTCTGCCATAAGTTTGATGATTTCTTGAATGTGTTCTTTTTGAAGTGAGTGGAATACCGTGATTTCATCAATCCGGTTCAAGAACTCAGGTCGGAACGCTTTCTTCAATTCCTCGAGTACTTTGTCCTTCATTTCTGTATACTCACGTTTCACATCATCTTCCACTGTGAATCCTACATATTTGTTTCGTTGAAGCGCTGCGGCTCCGACGTTAGACGTCATGATGATGACGGTGTTTCGGAAGTCGACTGTGCGACCTTTCGAATCCGTCAAGCGGCCGTCGTCAAGTACTTGAAGCAAGATGTTAAATACTTCAGGGTGCGCTTTTTCAATCTCATCGAGTAGAATGACCGAGTACGGCTTCCGGCGTACCTTTTCTGTCAACTGACCGCCTTCTTCGTACCCGACATAACCAGGAGGCGAACCGACGAGACGGCTCGTCGCATGTTTTTCCATGTACTCGGACATGTCGATTCGAATGATGGCATCTTCATCGCCAAACATCGCTTCAGCAACCGCACGCGCGAGTTCGGTTTTCCCGACTCCGGTAGGTCCAAGGAAGATAAATGAGCCGATTGGACGTTTTGGATCTTTCAATCCAGCACGGGCACGACGGATGGCACGAGAAATCGATTTCACTGCATCGTCTTGACCGATGACTCGGTTGTGAAGAATCGATTCGAGTTTGAGGAGACGGTCCGTCTCTTCTTCCGCGATCTTCGTGACCGGTACACCAGTCCAGTTGGCGACAACTTGAGCGATATCTTCTTTTGTCACTTCAAGTTTTTCATTTCCTTGCTTGTTCTGCCATTCTGCTTTCAACTCTTCTAACTCATCGCGTAATTTTTGTTCTGTATCACGGAGAGAAGCTGCTTTTTCAAACTCTTGACTTTGAACAGCAGAGTCTTTTTCTTTACGAATCGATTCAAGGCGCGACTCCAACTCTTTCAAGTTCGGTGGTGCCGTGAATGAGCGAAGTCGTACTTTTGATGCCGCCTCATCAACAAGGTCAATCGCTTTGTCTGGTAAGAAACGATCTGAGATATAACGGTCAGAGAGGACGACCGCCTCATGAATCGCCGTATCTGTAATCGTCACACGGTGGTGTGCCTCGTAGCGATCGCGTAAGCCGAGTAGAATTTGTTCTGCTTCTTCTGTCGTCGGCTCATTCACTTGAATCGGTTGGAAGCGTCGTTCAAGTGCCGCATCTTTCTCGATATACTTGCGATATTCGTCGAGCGTTGTCGCCCCGATACATTGAAGCTCTCCACGAGCCAGTGACGGTTTGAGGATGTTTGACGCGTCAATTGCACCTTCTGCGCCACCCGCACCAATCAAGGTATGCAACTCATCGATGAAGAGAATGACGTTACCAGCCTGACGAATTTCGTCCATGACCTTTTTCAATCGGTCTTCGAACTCACCACGGTATTTTGTCCCTGCTACGAGAGTACCCATATCAAGTACCATGACGCGTTTGTTACGAAGTGTCTCTGGCACTTCGTTGTTAATGATTTGTTGAGCAAGACCTTCGACGACAGCCGTTTTCCCGACTCCTGGCTCCCCAATGAGAACTGGGTTGTTCTTTGTTCGACGAGACAGGACTTCAATGACACGTTGAATCTCACCTGCACGTCCGATGACTGGGTCTAAGCGTGATTCACGAGCTTGTTGTGTCAAGTCACGTGCCAACCCGTCAAGTGTTGGTGTAGCAGCGCTCGCGCCTGGTTGTGATGCATTTGAAGATGACTCCGTGTTCCCAAGGAGTTGTAAGACTTGTTGACGTGCTTTCGTCAAACTGATTCCAAGGTTATTGAGGACACGCGCTGCGACCCCTTCTCCTTCACGAATCAATCCAAGCAAAATGTGTTCCGTTCCAACGTATGAATGTCCCAATTTTCGAGCTTCATCCATTGAGAGTTCAATAACCTTCTTCGCACGTGGCGTGTAATGAATCGTTGACCCATTCTCAGACCCACGTCCAATCAAAGATTCTACTTCTTGCTGAATTTTTTCAGAAGTCAATCCGAGAGCGAAGAGCGCTTTAGCCGCAATCCCTTCTCCTTCACGAACCAATCCTAATAAAATATGTTCTGTACCAATATTATGATGGCCAAGACGTACGGCTTCCTCTTGTGCTAAAGCTAATACGCGTTGTGCTCGTTCTGTAAATCGTCCAAACATCATTGACATAACCTCCTTAGAGTTGGATCAAACTAAGCCTTGATCTAACGTTCGACGAACGAGTGTCGCTCGTTCTCGATCCCGTTCTTGCGTAGATAATGTTTTCCCGAAATGTTTTTGTAGAAAACCTGATTGTATCCGAACAATGAGTTCATGAAACTTCGGTGGACTCCAATCAGACAAAATGCCCAGGTCACTCGCTAAGTGTAAATCTGATAGTCGTTCGATGGCTTCGGTGGATGACAGAAGTTTGGCATACCGTAAAATCCCATACGACCGATAAAATCGATCTTCTAACTCAACTTGTCGATTTGCGACGAGCTCTTCACGCGCGTGACGTTCTGCTTGAATCACTTGTTCTGTCACTTCCATAAAGTCAGCCAGTATTTGTGACTCATGACTGCCCAATGTTCGTTGATTGGATAACTGGAACAAGCGTCCTGCCGCATCACTTCCTTCACCGTAGCGACCTCGAATCGTATAGCCAAGTTTTCGAAGTTCTCGTAATATCGGACTGATTCGGCCCGTTAACGTGAGTCCCGGTAAGTGTAACATGACCGAGGCCCGGAGTCCTGTTCCGATATTACTTGGACATGTCGTCAAATAACCTAACTGTTCGTCAAAGGCGTAAGAGAGTGATTCCGCACACAGTGCATCTACTTGATTCGCTAACTCAAACGCTTCTTTCACTTGATAACCCGGAAGCAATGTTTGAATTCGCAAGTGGTCTTCTTCATTAATCAACACACTGATGGTTTCATCCTCGCTTAAAAAGACGGCACTTTCTTCATTGGCCGCGATGGCCGGACTAATCAAGTGTTTCTCCATCAACGCCTGCCGGGTGACCTCATCATAATCATGCATATGAAGATATTCAAATCCCTTTAATCCGCGTAAACGTCCTTCGAGACGGTCACACAATTGACGTTCTCCTTCTTTAGAAAGGACTGGAGAAAACACAGTGTCTTTCACATTCCGTGCCAATCGAATTCTTGTGGAGACGACCAAGTCATCCAGTTTGGCACGCTCTTTCATTTTTGGACCAAGTGGATGTGTTAGGAACGTTTCCATCAAACATCACCCTGCCCTTCTAATTGCTTCATTTCTTTTTGAATGCGTGCTGCCCGTTCATAATCTTCTTGTTCGACAGCACGGGTCAACTCCCCTGCCAACTTTTCAAGCCGCTCTTCAATTCGTTCATGCGGCGTACGTAACTGGTCAGGAATAGAACCGACGTGATGATCATGTCCTTGCTGATATTGACGCGTGATCTTGACCAGTTCATCACGAAATACCGTATAACACGTCGCACATCCTGCTTTTCGGACACGTAATAAATCTTGACGCGTCATGTGACAGGTCGGGCAGCGTTTCACGTCCGGGACGTAGCCTGTCATCAGTTCTACCGTACACTGTCGACATAGTCGTTTTTTTACGGGTACACCTTGTTCCATGACGACGACCTCATTGACAGCCGGTCGTTGTTTACAACGTTCGCATAACATTCGACTTATCCTCCATTACGATAACGAAGTACTTTCATCAATGTGAGTAATTGTTGACGACGAATAAAGGAACGATCATCAACTTGTAAGTTCAATGCTTCATCTGATAAGAGATGATAAATCAACTGGGCTTCTTGCTCATGCATCATTTGCTCTTCGACTAACCGAACAAGTACATTTTCTACGAGCTGTTCATTCAGTCGTGGGTGCTCATGAATGACCTCCATCAAACTAGATAGAATGTCTTGTTTCTCGTGTAACACAACGCGTCGAATACGAATATATCCACCACC
This sequence comes from Exiguobacterium sp. s63, assembly GCF_018617335.1. GTDB lineage: Bacteria > Bacillota > Bacilli > Exiguobacteriales > Exiguobacteriaceae > Exiguobacterium. The sequence continues at coordinate 53,132 of NZ_JACSKB010000006.1, forward strand.
GCCACGTTTACTTTCCACTAAATATCCTTTTTCGACGGTAAAACGTGTGTTGATGACGTAATTGATTTGGGATGGGACACATTCGAATCGTTGCGCGATATCTTGACGTTTGATTTCAATCGCATTCGCCTGACTTTCCTTCAACACTTGCTTCAAATACTGTTCAATGACATCCGAAATATTTCTCATCTCCACCACCCTCTGACCATCTTTGACTTTTGACTATATTTTATCATTGATTTAAAAAAAGGCAAACGAAAAGCGATGCCCTCTATGGAGAGCACCGCTATATCAAAAAACGACCGAGCGCTATGCTCGGTCGTCCTGCGTTGTTGCCTGGCAACGTCCTATCCTCACAGGGGGAGATCCCCCAACTACTTTCGGCGCTGAGACGCTTAACTTCCGTGTTCGGC
>NZ_JACSKB010000007.1:0-43863 GCF_018617335.1 Exiguobacterium sp. s63
CCGAACACGGAAGTTAAGCGTCTCAGCGCCGAAAGTAGTTGGGGGATCTCCCCCTGTGAGGATAGGACGTTGCCAGGCAACAACGCAGAAGACGATCAAGCATACGCTTGATCGTTTTTTTCATATTTAATAGTTTAGGAGGAATAATCGATGGCTCCTTCTCGAGAAAACCCTTTTACGTTTCTGGAAATGTTAGAACAACATGTGCGTGAACACCGCGTTTCTTTTCACGTACCGGGTCATCATAATGGGACTGTGATAGATGACACATTACCAAGTGCGTTCGCGAAAGTTATGCCATATGATCTGACTGAGTTGGCACACTTAGATGATTTGCATGACGCCTCAGGAATCATCAAACAGGCTGAAACCGCTTTGGGTATGTTGTACGAAAGTAAAAGCAAATGGCTAGTCAATGGATCTACAGTCGGGAACTGGAGTATGCTTGCTGCAACAGTACAGCGCGGTGAACGAGTATATGTACAACGAAACTCACATAAATCGGTATGGAATGCGATCGAATGGCTAGGACTAGAACCGATATTATTAATGCCCACCATTGAACGAGGTACCGGTATTCCAACGACTGTAACCTTAGATACAATCAAACAGGCCATACTAGAATTTCCCGGAGGACGCGCCGTCATGTTGACGTCTCCTACATATTATGGAGATATGGCAGATATTCGAGCGATTTCTGATTATTTATCGCCGAAAGATATTCCCTTACTTGTCGATGAGGCGCATGGTGCGCATTTAATTCATCCAAAGTTACCACGTCGTTCTGCCATCTTTGAAGGCGCAAGCGCGGTTGTGCAATCTGCACATAAAACGTTACCTGCCTTCACGATGGGAGCTTGGGTTCATTATAAAGAAGATATCGACGAAAATCGTTTAAAACATGCACTGTCATCCTTTCAAACGTCAAGTCCTTCTTATCTTATTATGGCTTCATTGGATTATGCACGTTCTTATTTAGAGACATTGACTGATGAGGCATGGTCCTCCATACAAAAAAGTCATGCGCAGTTTGTTCTTGAATTGAAACGTTCCGGTTTTGTCGTAAAAGTAGGAGATGACTTTACGAAAGTGACCATCATGACTTATCCGAAGAATGGATTGATTTTTAGTCAACATCTCGCCTCGATTGGAATAGATATTGAATTAGCGGCAGTTGATCATGTGTTATTCTGTTTACCATTAAGGGAAATAAAGAAACAGGAAATTGAGCATTGGCTGAAATTGATTAAGAAAGCCGCTACTCATGTACCCATCATCGATGACGATGAGACCATCTTTCCATTCCCTCAATCACAATGTGTATCTGAACTACATCCGGTGAAAGAGTATGCACGAATTCAGCGGGTATCTTTTGAGCAGGCGATTGGATTGATTGCGGCAGAAACGGTGATTCCATATCCACCCGGGATTCCTTGGATTTTAAAAGGAGAACAAATCACAGAAGAGAAAGTTCGTGTACTCTCCGATTGGATTTCTTTAGGGAGGAAGCTTCAAGCGAGTAAGCATGTTATGATAGAGCAAATTGATGTTATTGTAGAGGAGTTTTAAAACGTGAGCGGAATGTTTATTACAGTTGAAGGACCCGATGGTTCAGGAAAATCCACACAACTTCAATTATTAATAGAGAGTCTGAAGGAAAAAGGGTATGACATTGTCGTAACCCGTGAACCGGGAGGAACAACGGTTGGGAATCAGATTCGTGAAGTTCTGTTGTCTCCTGATCATCATGAGATGACGCCGCGAGTCGAGATGATGCTTTATGCCGCTTCACGGGCACAAAATGTGGAACAAGTGATTCGTCCCGCATTAGAACGAGGGGCGATTGTCCTTTGTGATCGATTTATCGATGCCTCTATCGCCTACCAGGGATACGGATTACAATATGACCTTGATCAGATCCGGTCACTAAATGAATGGGCAACCAATGGTTTGACGCCCGATTTAACATTCTTATTTGATTTGAGTCCGGAGCGAGCGAGCCAACGCATGAAAGACCGGGGACAGCTAGATCGAATTGAAAGTCGTGATCAAGCATTCCACGAGCGTGTTTATGCAGGATTCCAAGCATTACTCAAACAGTATCCAGAACGGATCGTTCGAATCGATGCTGACCAACCGATTGAAACGATCCATGACGAGGTACTCGACTATACAGTAGAAAGATTAGAACAAGGAGGCACACAATCATGATGAAAATGGTAATTGCAATCGTACATGATAAGGATAGCGCACGTTTGTCTGACGCACTTGTCGAGCAAGATTTTCGTGCAACAAAATTAGCCACAACGGGTGGGTTTTTGAAAGAGGGCAATACGACGTTTATGATGGGGATTCCGCAAGAACGTCTTGATGATTTGATGGATGTGATTCAATCGAACTGCTCGAGCCGTGACCAAATGATTACGCCGATCTCACCAATGGGTGGACATGCCGATTCTTATATCCCTTATCCAGTGGAAGTACAGGTCGGAGGGGCGACGGTATTCGTCTTACCGATTGAAGGATTCCATCAGTTTTAATGGGAGTTGGACATATGCGTTTTCAAGAATTGAGCGAGTCGCAAACTGTCGTTTCTCGCATCATTCAAAATTCAATCGTTTCGAATAAAGTAGGTCACGCGTATATCTTTTCCGGAGATTATGAACCCTATTTAATTGAAACGGCCACACTGTTTGCAAAAGCTTTGTTTTGTGAGTCGCCACAGGGGGCAGAACCTTGTGGCGTATGTCGAAACTGTCGACGGATGGATTCCAAGAACATCGTCGACTACATTGAAGTGGAGCCGGACGGTGCGAGTATTAAAAAAGAACAGATTCAGCAATTGCTCAGTGATTTATCACTACGAGGCGCTGAAGGCGATCGCCAAGTGTATGTCATTCATCAAGCGCACAAGATGACGACACAAGCGGCGAATAGCTTATTGAAGTTCTTTGAAGAACCGGGAGTAGGCAAGCTTGCTATTTTAGTGACGACTCAACCTCAGTTACTGCTTCCGACAATTCGGTCGCGTGCTCAACAACTTGCGTTTCGTCCAATCGATCGTGGGCAGTTGGCGCAAGCGATGTCTGAAGAGTTGTCTTGTACGTATGATTTGGCATACCTCGCCCTAACGGTTTATCCGAAATGGGACGATGCGAAAGAAGCACTCGAACAGGAGTGGTTTGTACAGGCATACGGGCTAGTGGTACAATTAATTGAAGTATTGACGAAACGACCTCAAGAGTTGCTCTTATTCGCACAAGAAAAATGGTTAGGGCATTTTAAAGGACGAAATGAGTTACGAGTTGGCCTGGAATTATTCGAACATTGGTTAGAGGAGGCACTTCATTTAAAAGTGCGAGAATCGTATACTCCGAAGCTATTTACGAATGAGGCTGCCTTGTATCATGCATTTATTCAAAATCGATCTGTCTCGAAGCTTACACATGCGATTGAAAGTGTGCATGCAGCGATTCGACGACTCGAGGCAAACGTCAATCCTCAATTAACGTTCGAACGACTTTCGTTCGATTTGCAGAAAGGATAGAAGCGCGTGCTTGAAGTAGTTGGAGTCCGTTTTAAAGAAGCGGGAAAAATCTATTACTTTTCACCAGGCGATGCAACGCTAAAACGTGGAGATCATGTCATCGTTGAAACGGTACGTGGTATTGAATACGGGGAAGTCGTTCAAACCGATAAGCAACTCGGTGAAGACGAAGTCGTCATGCCGTTGAAAACAATCCTCCGCGTCGCGGATCAAAAGGATGCGGATATCGTACGCGATAATCGACTGGCAGCCGTCGATGCTCATGCCGTCTGTGAAGAAAAAATTCGAGAACATCAGTTAGAAATGAAACTAGTTGATGTTGAGTATACATTTGATCGCAATAAAGTGATCTTTTATTTTACTGCCGAAGGTCGCGTCGATTTTCGAGAACTGGTAAAGGATTTGGCTAGTGTGTTTCGTACGCGAATCGAGCTCCGACAAATCGGCGTTCGTGACGAAGCGAAGCTTCTTAGCGGGATTGGACCATGCGGTCGAGTTCTTTGTTGCTCGTCATTTCTTGGGGAATTCGAACCGGTCTCCATCAAAATGGCCAAAGATCAGAATCTCTCGTTAAATCCGAACAAGATTTCTGGAGTATGTGGTCGTCTGATGTGCTGTTTAAAATATGAGAATGACACATATGAAGAACTGAAACGAGATTTACCAGACGTCGGCAAGCGAATCAAAATTCCAGAAGGTGATGGTCGGGTAATCGGTCTGAATATATTAGACCAGCTCATTCAGGTCGAGCTTCACGATCGGACGCGCGTCGTCACATATACGATTGATGAACTCGTTGAAGTGGGCGCGATTAAACGAAAACCGTCAAAACAGTGATGGGGTGCTGAGCAGTGGAAAGAATGGATAAAAAAGAAGTGATGATGCGTGTAGACGCGATTGAGCAACAGATGCAACTTTTAACGGAGCATTTAGGGGTGCTGAAAGAACAGCTTGCGTACTTGCTTGAAGAAAATCAGCATATGTATCTAGAGAATCATCACTTACGCGAAAAAGTCGAACAATTAGCAGAAGTTGATACGACAAATGGTGATTCACAAATCGCATTGTCTGGAAAAGGGCAGAACAATTTAGCTGCGCTGTATCAAGAAGGATTCCATATTTGTAACCTCCATTACGGACAGGTACGAAAAGATGGGGACTGTCTCTTCTGTTTGTCGATGCTCAATAAACATTAATACGGGGCGATAGATAGGGGTTCCCTATCCGTCGCCTTTCTTTTATAGAAGGAGGAAACGATGGTAACGGTTAAGGATGGAGAACGCCTTGATGATTTACTCGGACGTCCAGGTAAAATCATTCAAAGTGATGATGTGTTCTCATTTTCATTAGATGCGGTACTGCTTGCAGAATTTGTGTGGGTACCGATTCAAAAAGGACAGCTGGTTGACTTGTGTGCCGGTACCGGGGCAATTCCGCTCTTTTTATCGTATCGTACAAAAGGAACGATTACGGGTGTCGAAATTCAATCAAAACTGGTCGATATGGCGAATCGAAGCATGGCGGTTAATCGTCTTGAAGAAAGAATTCGAGTAGTAGAAGGGGACGTCAAAACGGCAGCGACGCAGCTCGGGCATGCGCGATATGACGTGGTCACATGTAACCCACCTTACTTTTTGGCGAATGAGACCTCGCTACGGAATCAAAATGAGCATCATACGATTGCCCGACATGAAGTATTATGCACGTTAGAAGATTGTATTAAAACGGCTAGCCAACTCGTCAAACCAGGAGGAAAGGTGGCGTTCGTGCATCGGCCAGAACGCTTACTCGATATCTTAACCTTGATGCGTGCGTATCGGATTGAACCGAAACGAATGCAACTCGTCTATCCAAAAGCGGGACGTGAGGCGAATACTTTATTAATCGAGGGATCGAAAGATGGAAAAGCAGGTCTTAAAATTTTACCACCATTTGTTGTCTATGAAGAAGACGATACGTATACGGAAGCGATGCGAGCCATACTCGATGCCTAAGCACTATACCTACATCGTGGAATGTCGTGATGGAACGTACTATACGGGTTATACAACGAATGTGGAAAAGCGACTCCTGGCCCATAATGCGGGGAAAGGCGCAAAATACACGAAAGCACGACTTCCGGTAGAACTTCGGTACGTGCAGTCGTTCGATACGAAACGGGAGGCCATGCAATACGAGTGGTCCATCAAGCAATTGACTCGTGCACAAAAAGAGAAGTTGATGGAGGGGACGACCAATGAATTCACAAAAGAGCTACCAAACTGAACAACCGACACTGTTTGTCGTACCGACACCGATTGGAAATCTAGAGGATATGACGTATCGCGCGGTACGGACGCTTCAGGAAGTCGATTTAATCGCAGCGGAAGATACGCGCCAAACGATGAAATTATGTCGCCACTTTGACATTCCAACAAAATTGATTAGCTATCATGAACATAATAAAGAAGTGAGCGGACCAAGACTGATTGAAGACCTGTTGTCAGGGAAGTCGATTGCAGTCGTATCGGATGCTGGGATGCCAGGGATCTCGGACCCAGGAAGCGACCTCGTTCGATTGGCGATTCAAGCCAACATCCCGGTCGTCGTCTTACCCGGTGCGAATGCAGCACTCACGGCACTCGTTGCGTCGGGTCTTGCGACAGAGCGTTTCCTCTATTACGGTTTCTTGCCGCGTAAGAAGAAAGATCGCGTTGAGGTCCTCGAATCGATTCAATACGAACCGGGTACCGTCATATTCTATGAAGCGCCACATCGTTTGAAAGAGATGTTGACAGCAATTCGACAAGTGCTTGGGAATCGACAAATCGTATTAGGTCGTGAACTGACGAAAACGTTTGAAGAATTTTTGAGAGGTAGCGTAGATGAGGCGTTGACGTGGTGTGAAGGCGAAGTACGAGGTGAGTTTGTCGTCTTGGTGAGCGGAGCGACAGAGTCTGCACCGACGACGACGTGGTGGGAAGCACTTTCTGCATATGAACATGTCGTTCATTATATTGAAGAGGGATTAAAACCAAACGCGGCAATCAAGCAGACGGCGAAAGACCGTGGCGAGTCTCGAAATGATGTATATGATGCGTACCATCAACTACATAAAAAAGAGTAAGCAAGGAAATCCTTGCTTACTCTTCGCTGTAGTAGTTTTCGAGCATGTTCTTCAATTCAACGAGAACACGTTGTGCACCTTCTGGTGACAAGATTAGTTTGCCATCTGCCAATTTGAAGTTATCATCTGATACTTCGCCTGTAACTTGGCAAGTCATGTTTGGTTTATATTTTTTCAAAACGATTTGATCGTTGTCGACGTAGATCTCGAGTGCATCTTTCTCTGCAATTCCGAGTGTACGGCGCAATTCGATTGGAATAACGACACGACCAAGCTCATCAACCTTACGTACGATACCTGTAGATTTCATTTGTGTTTCCTCCTCCAATGGTGTCGAAATCTCGTGGTGACATGAATCGTCAAAATTCGACAATGTGACTACAGCAAAAAGCATACTAAACTTTCCAATTGCAGTCAACTGCTTACTATCTGGAAAAGTAAATTTTCGAAAATTGTCGAATAAGGAACGATATATACCTAAATTTCCCCGATAGTTTGAACTTGAAACAAAGAAAGGGTATTTTTGGAACATTTATGACGGAGAATACGCAAAAAAATTCCAAACAATTAGGTTTGGAAATTCTTTTGTCGAACCGTGTATAATGAGAATTGCATATGTCGAAAGGATGGAGAATAAATCATGGCGAAGCCGACTTTTTATATTACAACCCCAATTTATTATCCGAGTGCAAAATTGCATATCGGTCACGCATATACCACGGTAGCAGGTGATGCGGTTGCGCGCTACAAACGCTTAAAAGGCTTTGACGTTCGTTACTTGACGGGAACGGATGAACACGGTCAAAAAATTCAAGAAAAAGCGAAAGAAGCAGGCGTGACGCCACAAGCTTTCGTTGATGAAGTGGTGGGAGAGATCAAGGTCTTATGGGACCGTCTCGAAATCTCGTACGATGACTACATCCGTACGACAGAGGATCGCCACAAGAAAGTGGTCGAGTATGTTTTTGAAACATTACTTAAAAATGGGGACATTTATCTCGGTGAGTATGAAGGATGGTATTCTGTACCGGACGAAACATACTACACAGAATCGCAACTCGTCGATGGAAAAAGTCCTGACAGCGGACATCCGGTCGAGCTCGTTCGTGAAGAATGCTATTTCTTCCGTCTCAGCAAATACGCGGACCGCTTGATTGAATATTTTGAGTCACATCCTGATTTTATCTTGCCGGAATCACGTAAAACTGAAATGATTAATAACTTCTTGAAGCCGGGTCTTCAAGACTTGGCTGTATCGCGCACGACGTTTGATTGGGGCGTACAAGTCCCATCGAACCCGAAACACGTCGTATACGTATGGGTCGATGCACTCACGAACTATATCTCATCACTCGGTTACGGGACAGATAACGATGAACTCTTCAATCGCTATTGGCCGGCCGATGTCCATTTAGTAGGAAAAGAAATTGTTCGTTTCCATACGATTATTTGGCCAGCGCTCCTCATGGCGCTCGATCTACCATTGCCGAAGCAAGTGTTTGCACACGGTTGGTTACTTATGAAGGATGGAAAGATGTCGAAATCGAAAGGGAACGTCGTGGATCCAATTCCATTGATTGACCGTTACGGACTCGACTCAGTTCGTTACTACCTTCTCCGTGAAGTTCCGTTCGGGGCGGATGGCACATTCACGCCGGAAGCGTTCGTCGATCGTTTGAACTTTGATTTAGCGAACGACCTTGGGAACTTATTGAATCGCACTGTTGCGATGATTAAGAAGTACTTTGATGGAAACATTCCGGCATATAACGGGAATGTCACGGCGTTTGATGCAGAACTATTGAACGTGGTGAAAGAAACGACACGCAAAACAGAAGAAGCCATGGAACACATGGAGTTTTCGGTCGCCCTCACAAATATCTGGCAACTTGTCAGTCGTGCGAATAAATATATCGACGAGACGCAGCCATGGGTTCTCGTGAAAGAGGAGTCGAAACGTGAAGAATTAGCTTCTGTCATGACACACCTCGCAGGCGTGCTTCGTCATGTCGCCATCATGATTCAACCGTTCATGACACGTGCCCCGAAAGAGATGTTCCGTCAACTCGGACTTGAGGGAGAAGACATGTCTTGGGAGGCGTTGGATACGTTCGCAGACTTCAACAACGCGGTCGTGACGGACGGAACACCAATCTTCCCGCGCCGTGATGTGAAAGAAGAAGTGGATGCAATCCAAGAAATGATGCGTCAGGCTTCTAAAGCACGGATTGAGGAAACGGAGACGACATCAGTAGAAGAAGTCGATGAAGACGTTCGTCCTGAAATCACAATTGATGTCTTCGACCAGGTCGAATTGCGTGTCGGTCAAATCATAGAAGCCGATAAGATTAAAAAAGCGAAGAAACTGTTGAAGCTACAAGTCGACCTTGGGAAAGAGACACGTCAAATCGTGTCTGGTATCGCGGAATGGTATGCCCCTGAAGATTTGGTTGGCAAAAAAGTCATCGTTGTCGCAAACTTGAAACCGGTCAAACTCCGTGGAGAACTCTCGCAAGGGATGATTTTAGCGGCAGATCGTGACGGAAAGCTAGAACTCGCGACGGTCTCTGACCAGATGCCGAACGGTGCCATCGTCAAATAATGAAATGGGGGAGACTATGGTCTCCCTCTCTTTTTCTAAGGAGGAAATAAGATGTTGATTGATACACATACGCACATCAATGCGGAACAATTCAACGAAGATGTAGAAGAGACAATCGAGCGGGCAAGAGAAGCCGGCGTTTCCCCGCTACTTGTCGTTGGATTTGATACACCAACAATCGATCGAGCCATCGAATTGGCCGAGTCTCACGACGACATCTATGCCATCGTCGGATGGCATCCTGTCGATGCGATAGACTGTACGGATGCAGACTTAGCGCGAATCGAGGATCTCATGAGTCATCCTAAAGTGATGGCACTCGGCGAAATCGGTCTTGACTATCATTGGGACAAATCACCGAAAGATGTGCAACAGCACCTCTTCCGTCAACAGATTGCCATCGCCAAACGGACGAATATGCCAATCGTCATTCATAACCGAGAAGCAACGGCAGATGTCCTTGATATTTTAGAAGAAGAGCATGCCGAGGAAGTCGGTGGCGTGTTCCATAGTTACAGCATGTCTGTGGAACTATTGCCTCGTTGCTTAGACTTGAACTTTTATATTTCGTTAGGAGGACCGGTCACTTTCAAAAATGCGAAGGTTCCGAAGGCGGTGGCGCAAGAGGTACCACTTGATCGCCTACTTGTCGAGACTGACTGCCCATATTTGACCCCGACACCGTTCCGTGGAAAGCGTAATGAGCCGGCATACGTCAAATATGTAGCTGAAGAGATCGCTTCCCTCCGTGACATACCGTATGAGGAATTAGCAGAGGCGACGACAACCAACGCGAAGACGTTGTTCCGACTCCCATGATCAAACGTGTAATAGCGAGTATCGGCGTGATTGCAACGACCTCTGTAGCGTATGTGATGTTGCAACCTGAAACCATCAAGGTCATCGATGACGGCGTCGTCATCGAGCATGAGACACGAGCGGACTCGGTTCTCGAGATACTTGATGAATTGAACATCACACTGGGCGAGGCAGACTATGTCACACCTGCGCTTAGCGAAGATGTACCGGATGACCATTTGATTCGAATCGAGCGTTCGCACGAAGTTTCGCTTCAGATCGGCTATGGACAAACCGAAACGGTTCAAACACGTGAGCGGACCGTTGAGGACGTGCTGTTGCGTTACGGGGTCACCGTACGGGACGGAGACACGGTCTATCCGGCTGTACGGACACCGGTGACGAACGGGATGACGATACGTTATCAGCCAGTTGTCGCGGTGAACTTGATTGTCGGGCAAGAGGCGTTGACCATTTATACGATGGCGACAGATGTCGGACAATTATTAGCAGAAGAGAAAATTGATGTGTCGGAAAGTGATACGGTCATGCCGGCAACATCGACACCGATTCGGGAAGGGTTGACGATTACGGTCAATACGAATCGTGATGTCGTTCAATATGAGAGTCGATTGATTCCGTTCGATGTGGTCGAGGAAGAGGACGATACGCTTGAAGAAGGTGTGAAACAAACGGTGCAAGTCGGGATTCCTGGACTTGAACGGACAAGGTATGCACTTACTGTGGAAAATGGTACAATTACAAATCGTACGAAAACGGAAGTCGAAACATTGCGGAAAACAATGCCCCAAATCATCAAGGTGGGGACAAAGAAAGTGACGGAACCGGTAACGGAGCCTGAGTCGACAACCGCAAATGAATCGAGCCCATTCATTCCTGAAGCTGAAATCGAGATTGCTGAACCGCCGAAAACAGATGACGTACTGGATTTCTCATCTGCGAAGCAATTGCTTGTAGAGGCGACGGCCTATACGAATAATCCCGAAGATACCGTAACGTATAATGGTCGAGTGCTGACAAGAAGCGGATACGACGTGACAGATACGATTCTCTTTGAAGGGATGCGAATCATTGCGGTCGATCCTGCCATCATTCCACTCGGGACACGCGTATATGTCGAGGGAATTGGTATGGCGATTGCCTTAGATACGGGAAGCGCGATCAAAGGGCAAAAAATCGATATCATGATGGATGAAAAGGAAGAGGCCGTGACGTTCGGTCGCAAACCGCTCACCATCTGGGTGATTCCGAAGCAGGAAGAAGAGAAAGAAGGATCAGACAATGCGTGAGAAAATACAGGAAATTATTGTCGTAGAAGGGCGTGACGACACGGCACGACTTCAAGAAGTATTCGACGTCGATACGATTGAGACGAACGGCTCTGCCGTATCCGATCAAACGATTGAACGAATCCGTCGTGCCCAGGAAAAACGTGGAGTCATCATTTTGACCGATCCAGATTATCCAGGAGACCGTATTCGGGCAATTGTCGAGGAACGCGTCAAAGGATGTAAGCACGCACATTTACCTCGTGCCGAGGCAAAGGACAAACGTGGAAAAATTGGTGTGGAACATGCGAGTCCAGAGTCACTTCGTCGTGTCTTAGGTGCAGTGTTTGAACCGCGTGTCGAAACGGACCAACCGATCGTCACGCGGAAAATGGTGTTGGATGCGGATTTAATCGGTGGATCAGCGGCCGCAACGCGTCGGAAACGACTTGGGGTGTTGCTTCGCATTGGTGAGCCGAACGCTAAACAATTTGTAAAACGGGTCGAGGCGCTCGGCGTCACGATCGAAGAGTGGGAGCAGGCACTTGCTCAATTAGAGGAGGAACAGGGTTGAAAGATATTGCAACAATCCAACGAACGAAAGCGATTTTAGAGCGACATGGTTTTTCATTCAAAAAATCGCTCGGGCAAAACTTTTTAATCGATTTGAATATTTTAAGTAAGATTGTCGGGGCGGCAGAACTGAGTGAGGCGAGCGGTGTCCTTGAAATTGGTCCCGGGATCGGCTCATTGACCGAACAATCGGCCAAGCGTGCAAAAAAAGTCGTTGCGCTTGAAATTGACCAGCGCCTTTTGCCAATTTTAGACGATACGATGTCGCCCTATCCGCATGTGAAAGTCATCCATGGGGATGCGTTGGAATTAAACTTACGCGAAATTGTCGAACAGGAATTCTTAAATGAGGGCATTGAAGATATCTCGGTTGTCGCCAACTTACCTTACTATGTCACCACACCGATCATCATGCGTTTACTAGAGAGTGGTGTGCCATTCCGTTCGCTCGTCATGATGATTCAAAAAGAAGTGGCAGAGCGGATTGGGGCAAAACCTGGTACAAAAGCATATGGTTCCCTTTCGATTGCGATTCAATATTATGCGGAGGCAGAAGTGAGCTTTGTCGTGCCGAAAAGCGTGTTCATCCCAGCACCGAACGTTGATTCTGCTGTGATTACGCTACGAATGCGCAAAGAGCCGGCCGTACAAGTGAAAGACGAGGCATTTTTCTTTGACGTTGCACGCGCAAGCTTCGCACAACGCCGTAAAACCATCTTAAACAACTTGACAAATTATATTGGAAAAGAGCACAAAGTCGAACTTGAACGGATGCTCCACGAGGCGGGAATCGACCCAAAACGTCGCGGAGAGACGTTAAGTCTAGAAGAATTCGCACGTTTGTCTGACACAATTTTACCACTTAAAAATAGTTGACGACCTGAAAACGAGTCGTTATAATATTAATCTTTATTTTCATATTCAATTATGCTATACTTGTAACAGTGAGGTGAAGCGTATGCCAAAGACGTTACAAGAAATCAGACAGAAACTCGAATCGCATGTTGGTGAACGATTGACGTTGAAAGCAAACGGCGGTCGTAAGAAAGTCGTTACTCGGTTTGGAACGCTCGTTGAGACATATCCTGCGGTGTTCGTTGTGAAATTAGATGAAGACCTGCACAATGTTGAACGTGTCTCGTATAGCTACGCTGATGTCCTAACGGATACAGTTAAAATTGAATTCGGCAATTGATTTATAAATGAGGGGCGGATGCATTGGCAGCTGCTTCTTTTTTTGTGCGCCCGTTTACGGTACAATGTCGAACAGGAGACAAATGGGAAGGGTGAACGTGATGCGCACGATCAGTGTGAAAGCGCCGGCAAAAATTAATTTGACGCTCGATGTCATCGGGAAGCGTCAGGACGGCTATCATGAAGTAGAAATGGTAATGACGACAGTCGATTTAGCAGACCGCCTAGAGTTGACGGTTTTAGATTCGGATGAGATCCGGATTCAATCAGAGCACGCGTATGTACCGAATGACCATCGAAATTTGGCGTATCGGGCAGCCGAGTTGTTGCGCGATCGTTTTCATATTCAACAGGGAGTTGAGATTGTACTCGATAAACAAATCCCAGTGGCAGCGGGCCTTGCTGGAGGGTCGAGTGATGCAGCGGCAACCCTTCGTGGGATGAATGAATTATTTTCATTGAATTTGTCGTTAGAAGAGTTGGCAGAGCTCGGTGCGGAAATCGGCTCAGACGTTTCGTTTTGTGTCATCGGTGGGACTGCCATTGCTCGAGGGCGCGGGGAACAGTTAGAAATGATCCCGGCACCGCCACCATGTTATGTCGTACTCGGTAAACCGAAAATTGGGGTGTCGACTGCGGATGTGTATCGTGCAGTGCGTATGGACGAGGTACATCATCCGAATACAGGCGCTATGGTTGAAGCCATCCGTCAAAAGGATTTCCAAGGAATTTGCGAAAACCTTGGGAACTCACTTGAGAGTGTAACGCTTAAACTACATCCTGAAGTAAAACAAATCAAAGAAACGATGCGTCATTGCGGGGCAGAAGGTGTTCTTATGAGCGGAAGCGGACCCACTGTATTTGCGCTCATTGAGCATGAGCAAAAAGCGCATCGCATTTATAATGGTCTAAAAGGATTTTGCCCGGAAGTGTTCGTCGTTCGGATTCTCGGCAAAAGACATTGAACAAAAACGAATGAAAGTGATATATTCTCAATAGAACATTCGTTTATTATTGAAGATGTGAAGGAGAATCCGTATGAAAATTCGTAGAAGTGGTCGTCTCGTCGATATGACCCGTTATTTACTTGATCATCCGCATCAGCTTGTCTCGTTGTCGATGTTTTCAAGTCGCTATAAAGCTGCAAAATCATCGATTAGTGAAGATTTAGTCATCGTCAGTGAAATGTTGTCCCATGATGGCATCGGAAAACTCGTGACTGTGCCGGGTGCGGCAGGTGGGGTGATGTTTATTCCAGGTTGGAGTAAAGAGAAATCACTTGAGATGATTGATACGCTTTGCGATCAACTATCAAAACCAGAGCGCCTCCTACCAGGCGGTTATCTATATCTAACCGACGTGTTAGGTAACCCGAGTCAAGTAAAACCGATGGGGCAGGTCTTCGCATCTGTTTTCGCCGACCGAAAAGTCGATGTGGTCATGACCATTGCGACAAAAGGGATTCCAATCGCCTACGCTGTGGCTGAGCAATTAGGGGTTCCATTTGTAATCGTTCGTTCGGATAGCCGTGTCACAGAAGGATCGACCGTCAGTATCAACTACGTATCAGGTTCATCGAAAGCGATCCGTACGATGGCGCTCGCACGTCGCAGTTTGCCACGCGGTGCAAACGTGCTCTTAATCGATGACTTCATGAAGGCCGGAGGAACAATCCGTGGAATGATGAGTCTCTTGAATGAATTTGAGGCGAATCTTGCGGGTGTCGGTGTCTTGATGGAAGCGGAAGGCGCTGAGAAGAAGATGGTGAGTGA
The DNA here is from genome assembly GCF_018617335.1 of Exiguobacterium sp. s63. Lineage (GTDB taxonomy): Bacteria > Bacillota > Bacilli > Exiguobacteriales > Exiguobacteriaceae > Exiguobacterium. Next base: position 14,882 of record NZ_JACSKB010000007.1, read on the forward strand.
GTACGTCAGCTTGATGAAATTGACAAACGTTGACCCGGACGAAGGGCTTGTCACTATTTCGCGGGGGAATGTGGAACAATTCCTAAAATGATTGGCAAAATTTTGATTTCGTTTTATGATTAGAGGGTATACAGTTACCAATATGTAATCATGACGTTCGTTTGAAACCATCTGAACCTTACAGAAGACCACACCATGGCGTAGACAACGATGAAAAGGGGATGCGAAACATGCAGATCACAGACGTAAAAATTCGCAAAGTCGCGACGGAAGGCAGAATGAAAGCGTTGGCCTCAATCACACTTGACCATGAATTCGTTGTACATGACCTTCGAATCATCGAAGGAAGTAGCGGTCTATTTGTCGCCATGCCGAGCAAACGGACACCAGAAGGTATTTTTCGGGATATCGCGCATCCGATCAACGGGGAGATGCGACAGAAGGTCGAAGCAGCTGTATTGGAAACATATTCCAATATGAGCGCGGATGTCCTTGACCCACAACATGTGTCGTATGGCACAAATGAGTGACAAGAACAGCGGGTAGGGTGCCTCCCGCTGTTTTTTTGCGTTTCAATGGTTAAGGAACGGTACAGCTATTGAAACAAGGGCATGGTTTCGATATAGTAGAAACGGTGTAAATAGGATTTAGTTGTAACTATACAGACCAATCACAGCTGTTGTGAGATAGGAGCGAATCAAGAATGGAGCGTTTTGCAGTCATTTTGGCAGCAGGAAAAGGAACGCGAATGAAGTCAAAGCTTTATAAAGTACTTCATCCGGTTCTCGGAAAACCAATGGTCGAGCACGTTGTCGATCAGTTAGACCAAATCGGTGTCAGTCGTCAAATCGTAATCGTTGGCCATGGGGCGGAAGCGGTACAAGATACACTCGGCACACGAGTGGAATATGCAGTCCAAGAAGAACAACTTGGAACAGGGCATGCTGTTCAAATGGCAGAAGCAGAGCTTGCGGGTAAAGCCGGGGCGACACTTGTCGTCTGTGGAGATACACCGTTACTAACGGCAGAAACGTTGGAAGCTCTTCTCGCTCATCATGAAGCACAACAAGCGAAAGTTACAGTGCTGACTGCGATTGCAGACGACGCGACAGGATACGGTCGTGTCGTTCGTGGTGAAGATGGGAACGTGACGAAAGTCGTTGAGCATAAAGATGCTTCTGAGACAGAACTTGCCATCCATGAAATCAATACGGGAACGTATGTGTTCGATAACGAGTTATTGTTCGACGCGCTCAAACAAGTCGGAAACAATAACGCGCAAGGCGAATACTACTTGCCTGACGTCATCTCGATTGCAAAAGAAGCGGGCGAAGTCGTCGCAGCGCATACAGCGCCAACGTTTGATGAGACAATCGGGGTCAATGACCGCGTTGCCTTGTCACAAGCGGAAGCGATCATGCGCAAACGTACGAACGAACGTCTCATGCGTGAAGGGGTCACATTCATGGACCCGGCATCGACATATATTTCTCCAGATGTGGTGATTGGTTCGGATACGATCATCTATCCGGGCACGGTCATCCTTGGGAAGACGATCATTGGTTCGGAATGTGTCGTCGGACCGAACTCAGATATCCGCAACAGTGTGATTGAAGACCATGCCGTCGTGCGCCAGTCTGTCGTGACAGATAGCAAGATCGGTGAAGCGGCTCAGGTCGGACCGTTCGCTCACTTGCGTCAACAAGCTGTACTTGGTGCAAACACACGCATCGGCAACTTCGTTGAGATTAAAAAATCGTCGTTTGGCGATGGTGCGAAAGCTTCCCACTTGAGCTATATCGGGGATGCGTCAATCGGCGAACGTGTCAACTTAGGTTGTGGATCGATCACGGTGAACTATGACGGCAAGAACAAGTTCGAGACAGTCGTGGAAGACGATGCGTTCGTCGGCTGTAACGTCAACTTGATTGCCCCTGTAAAAGTCGGAAAAGGCGCGATTGTCGCAGCTGGATCGACGATTACGAACGATGTACCAGAAGAGGCGCTTGCGATTGCACGTGAACGCCAAACGAATAAAGAAGGCTATACAAAACGATAACTTGCTGCCAATCATTATGGAAAACGATGGAGGAGAATCCTAAACATGTCTACTGTATACGAACGAGAAATTCGTCTATTTAGCTTAAACTCGAACCGCCCGCTTGCTGAAGAAATCGCGAAAGAAATCGGTGTCCCGCTCAGCGATTGCCAAGTCAAACGTTTCAGCGACGGTGAACTCTATATCAACATCGAGGAAAGTGTTCGTGGAGATGATGTGTATGTCATCCAATCAACGAGCTCACCTGTAAACGAAACGCTCATGGAGTTACTCGTTATGATCGATGCACTGAAACGTGCTTCCGTCCGTACGATTAACATCGTGATGCCGTATTATGGGTACGCACGTCAAGACCGTAAAGCACGCTCACGTGAGCCGATTACAGCGAAACTTGTCGCTGATCTTTTGACGGTGGCAGGTGCGACACGTGTCATCACGATGGACTTGCATGCAGCGCAAATCCAAGGATTCTTCAATATTCCGGTTGACCAATTACTCGGTGTGCCGCTCATCTCGACTTACTTCGAAACAGAAGAGTTTCAAGCGAAAGATATCGTGGTCGTTTCTCCAGATCACGGTGGCGTGACACGCGCACGTAAATTGGCAGAACGTTTGAAAGCGCCGATTGCCATCATCGACAAGCGCCGCCCGAAAGCAAACGTCGCCGAAGTCATGAACATCGTCGGCAGTGTCGAAGGGAAAACAGCTATTCTAATCGACGACATCATCGATACAGCAGGTACGATCACACTTGCGGCGGATGCCATCGTCGAAGCAGGTGCGAAAGAAGTATATGCGTCTTGTACGCATCCAGTCCTTTCTGGTCCAGCGATGGAGCGTATCGACAATTCATCGATCAAAGAATTGGTTGTGCTAAATACAATCGATTTGACGGGTCGTCCATGCTCAAGCAAAATCAAGCAAATGTCGGTTGCCCATTTACTTGGGGAAGCGATCATGCGCGTCCACGAGCACAAATCGGTCAGTACTCTATTCGATTAAAAAACGAGGCCCGGAGGCATTCGCCTTTGGGCTTTTTTGTTCAGGAGGTAATGATATGAAATGCATCGTCGGTCTCGGGAACCCCGGGAAAAAGTTTGAGATGACCAGACATAACGTTGGATTTTTGGCGATTGACCGTCTCGCCGAAAAGCATGGCATCTCGTTGAATGAAGCGAAGTTTAATGCCCTTATGGGAACGGGAAGAATCAATGGTGAGCGTGTTGTACTCGTGAAACCGTTGACGTACATGAATTTATCCGGTGAAGCCGTCCGTCCCATTTTAGATTATTATAAAATTGAGATTGACGATTTATTAGTGATTTATGACGATTTAGATATGGTGCCTGGTAAGCTTCGTTTCCGTCCGAAAGGGAGCGCGGGTGGTCATAATGGAATCAAATCACTCATCCAACATTTAGGAACGGCTGAATTCAAACGATTAAAGCTCGGAATCGGACGTCCACCACATCCAATCAAAGTTGTGGACTGGGTGTTGATGAACTATCGTAAAGACGAGTTGCCGGAATTGAACGAAACACTCGACCACGCCGTAACCGCAGCCACTGATTTTGTAGACACAGATTGGCTGGCGCTGATGAATCGATACAACTAAAGGGTCATTGCACCCTTTTTTGTCGTATGAGTTGGAGGAAAACAAATGAATGCTTTAGAAAGATTTATGGTGTCACTACCTGAAACGAATGTCATTCGTGAAAGACTTCAAAAAGTGGAACGTCAATTAGTGACGGGACTGACGACTAGCGCGAAAGCTCTCGTCCTCGCCGGACTTGTGAAATCGTCATCGAGACGTCTCGTCGTCGTGACACACAATATGTATCAAGCACAAAAAATGTTCGATCAACTGGAATCTCTCATTGGCCCGGACAAAACGCTCTTATATCCAATCGATGAAACGTTAGCTGGAGAATTGTCACTAACGTCCAGTCCTGAGCTGTTGGCAGCTCGCATCGATGCGCGTACCCGTCTCCTTGACCAAACAGGAGGCGTTGTTGTCGTTCCACTCGGTGGATTGCGACGCTATATGCCAAGTCCGAATGCGTGGCAGGATAGTCGTGTCATGTTGAAGCCGGGAAGTGATCTTGATTTAGCACACTTTTCGAAGCAATTGACGGGAATGGGGTATGAACGGACGGCGACAGTGACGACGCCTGGCGAATTTTCCGTACGAGGCAGTATTTTGGACGTCTATCCACTCACGGAAGCACGTCCGTACCGGATCGACTTATTCGATACCGAGATCGACTCGATTTTTACGTTTGATGCGGAAACACAACGTTCACTCGGTGTAGTGGGGGAAGTGTGTATCACACCGGCGACCGAGTTTATCGCAACAGAGGAACAACTGAAACAAGCGGGAAGTGCGCTTCGGAAGCAATATGACCGAACGGTGGAATTGATCGAGAACGAAGTGATTCGACAAGCTCTTGAAGAAGGTGTTGTGACGGACATCGAACGGCTTGAGCGAGGTGATTTCCCAGATAAAGTCGGAAAATATTCGCCGATTCTCTATAAATCGACACTCCTTGATTATGTAGGTGATGAGGCTGTTTTGATTCTAGATGAAGTGGCGCGAATCGATGACGCAGCGGATGTACAGGACAGAGAAGAAGCGGAGTGGTTCTCTTCACTCATCGAAAAAGGAGAAGCCGTCAGCAATTACACGCTCGCCGTCCCGATGCATAAGGTGTTTCGTAGTTTGAAGCAAGTGGCGTTCTCGTTACTCCCGTCCCGTCGATCGGGCATTCCGGAGAGTGACACCGTCCATTTGAGCTGTCGTCCGCTACCGGCGTTCCACGGTCAGATGCATTTGTTGAAGCAGGAAGTCGAGCGATGGCAGCAAAATGATCAACGTATTGTCGTGCTTGCGGGCGATAAATCACGTGCCGATAAGATCGAAGCGTTGCTTTCCGACTACGGCATTGCCTCGACATTCACGAATGTCGATGGAGAATTAGAACCGAGACGTGTATCGGTCATCATCGGTCAAATCGAAGGGGGATTCGAACTGTCGACGAGCCGTCTCGTCGTCGTATCAGAAGAAGAGTTGTTCAAGCGTGTGACGAAACGAAAACGTCAGACGAAGAATTTGACGAACGCGGAACGAATCAAGAGTTACCAAGAACTGAAGCCGAACGATTATGTCGTTCACGTTCACCACGGAATCGGGAAGTACCTTGGGATTAAAACGATTGAGGTCGGCGGGATTCATCAAGATTACCTGCACCTCGTCTATGCGGGCGATGACGCCCTCTACGTGCCGGTCGACCAAATCGACCTCGTCCAAAAATATGTCGGCGCCGAAGGGAAAGAACCAAAGATTTATAAACTTGGCGGCACGGAATGGAAGAAAGTAAAATCAAAGGTTGCCAAATCGGTTGAAGACATTGCGGATGAACTCATTAAACTGTACGCGGCACGAGAGGCTTCGGTCGGGTTTGCATTTCCACCAGATGACGAAGAGATGGATCAGTTTGAATCATCCTTCCCTTATGCCGAAACAGAGGACCAGGTCCGTTCGATTGCAGAAATCAAGGCGGATATGGAACGCTCGCGTCCGATGGATCGCCTTTTATGTGGAGATGTCGGATACGGGAAGACGGAAGTGGCAATCCGGGCTGCGTTTAAAGCGGTGCTCGCCGACAAACAAGTAGCCTTTCTTGTCCCGACAACCGTCCTCGCCCAACAGCATTATGAAACGATGCTCGAGCGGTTCAGCGAATTTCCAATCAACGTATCGGTCATGAGTCGTTTCCGTTCGAAGAGTGAGATGACGGCGACGAAGAAGGGTTTGAAAGAAGGTACCATTGACATCGTCGTCGGGACACACCGCGTGTTATCAAAAGACGTGACATTCGCCAACCTCGGTCTCGTCATCATCGATGAAGAACAACGGTTCGGCGTCAAACATAAAGAACGTCTAAAACAGTTGAAGACGAACATCGATGTCCTCACGTTGACGGCAACACCGATTCCACGGACACTGCATATGTCGATGATTGGAATTCGTGACTTATCCGTCTTAGAAACACCACCGGAGAATCGCTATCCTGTCCAAACATACGTTATGGAATATGACGGCATCGTCTTGCGTGAAGCGCTCGAGCGTGAACTCGCTCGCGGGGGACAGGCGTTCTTCCTCTATAATCGTGTCGAAGGAATCGAACGGAAAGCAGAAGAGATCCGGGCCTTACTGCCAGATGCACGAATTGCTACGGCGCACGGGCGCATGACGGAAAGTGAGCTCGAGAGCCAGTTGATCAGCTTCCTTGAAGGTGAGGCGGATATTTTAGTCTCAACGACAATTATCGAGACGGGAATCGACATTCCAAACGTCAACACCCTCATCGTTCACGATGCGGACAAGATGGGGCTGTCTCAGCTTTATCAACTCCGCGGTCGTGTCGGACGTTCGAATCGAATCGCCTATGCGTACTTCACATATCGGAAGGATAAGCGCTTGACGGAAGTGGCAGAAAGTCGTCTTCAGGCCATCAAAGAGTTCACGGAGCTCGGTAGTGGATTTAAGATTGCGATGCGCGACCTATCGATTCGCGGAGCGGGGAACTTGCTTGGTGCACAACAGTCCGGATTCATCGATTCGGTCGGTTTCGACTTGTACTCGCAAATGCTTTCTGAAGCCATCGAAGAACGGAAAGATCGAATGCGTGGACAAGCGAAACAAGTTGTCTTTAAACCGGAGATTACTTTCCAAGCGGATGCCTATATTCCGGATGACTACTTGTCAGATAGTGAATTGAAGATTGAAATGTATAAACGTTTCAAATACGTGGATACGCCGAGCGCGTTGTTCGCCCTTCAAGATGAACTGATTGAGCGATTTGGCGAATTTCCGGAACCGGTCGCACTTCTCATTCAATTGACACGTTTACGTATTTATGGAGAACTGGCAAAAGTGAGTCGAATCAAGCAGACAGCAGGGCGTATCGAGATTGTCTTATCGAAGGAATCGACGACAGCGCTAGATGTATCCTCCTTCATGGAATGGACGATGCCGCTCGGTCGCAAACTCGGGGTCGGTCAAGAAGATGGTGCCTTGAAACTATCACTCAGCGGTCGGATGCCGCTAACAGAGCTCTTGAATGATGCCGATACTGTATTAGAAGAACTAATGAAGCGGTTGGTAGGCGATGCGGTCGCCAAGTAAGTTTGCGCAAGGCGTCGTTCTGTTCGCCCTTGCCGGCTACGTATCGAAACTGATCAGTTTCGCCTATCGTGTCCCGTATCAAAACTTAGCGGGGGACTTCGGGCTTTATGCCTATCAAACCGTCTATCCATTCGCTGCTATCGTGGCGTCACTTGGTATTTATGCGATGCCGGTCGTGATTGCGAAAATTGGTGTCGGTGCGAAAGGGACGAACCGAAAGTTGGAGGTGCTATGGGGAAGTTTTTACGCTCTGTTGTCATTATCCTTCCTTCTTGTCGTCACGGTATGGCTGTTCGCCCCGACTCTCGCGAAGTGGCTCGGAGATGAGCAGTTAGCTCCTGCGCTACGCGTGATCAGTTTGAGTTATTTACTCATGCCGGCGTCAGCCGTGTTGCGCGGCGCATTTCAATCGAGAGATGACTTGCGACCGAGCGCATGGTCACAAGTGCTCGAGAACTTTGTCCGTGTGACGGTCATGTTGACGCTATTATGGGTCGGGGTTCGTCTTGGAAAAGATGCATATGTGCTCAGTCAATACGCATATGGTGCGACACTTATCGGCGGGATTGTGACAATTGCCTTTTTAGTTTATCGCACGCAAGGGGTCCGGATTGTGAAAGTGCGAGGCACTACTTTTAAAAGTGGACTTCGCATCTTGCTGACGACAGGATTTGCGGTCGGATTCGCCTCGCTCGGAATTTTATGGATGCAACTGGTCGATTCCTTCACTATCGTTAATTTGATGGGGGGGACGTATGATGCAAAAGTGAGCAAAGGTGTGTTCGACCGAGGATATCCACTCGTTCAGTTTGCCATTCTGTTCACGACGACCATTGGGATGGCGAATGTACCAACGCTCGTTCGTCATTATCGAGCGGGACATCTACAAAAGACGACACAGGGACTTCGTTCGATGATTCGTGTGACGACGGCGATTGCTGGCGCGGCGACCATCGGATTGATGGGAGTCATGTTTTTCTTGAACGTGGCCTTGTTTGAAGACGAATCCGGGACGAGAGCCCTTGTCTTCTTAGCGACGAGCACGTTTGCCGCCTCCTTGGCGATTGCGAGTATGACCTGTTTGCAGGCGATTGACCGGGAATGGGTAGCGGCTCGTAGTATGGTCGTTGCGATTTTGGTGAAGAGTGCGGTAAACGCATGGCTCGTCCCGAGTTACGGAATTGAAGGCGCGGCAATCGGGACATCGATTGGATTTTTCGCTATGGCATTTTATAACTTTCGGGCACTCGACCGCTCGATCCCGCTCGGGTCGTTTCGGTCGAAACACTATAAGTCACTATGGAAAGCGCTTGTCCCCATGCTGATTCTCGTTGCCGTGTTAAACTGGCTAGGTCAGGAATGGGTTCATTCAAGAGTGGATGCCTTTGGCTGGTTAATCGTTATGGTATGTAGCGGAGCTGTCCTCTATATATGGAGATTATCGAGCACACGAATGTTGTCAGTTTCTGAATGGGAGCTGATTCCGTTTGGCAGTCGTCTACTCGGTATGTTTGAAAAAAAGGAGAACTAATATGGGTTATACAATCACGGTGGTCGGACTCGGGTCCGGTGAGTTGAATCAATTACCGCTCGGGGTGTACCGCCATTTAAAACAGCAACCGCTCGTTTGGTTGCGCACGAAAGAACACCCGGTCGTTCAAGAGTTAGAGTCGGAGGGACTCGTATTCGAGTCATTTGATTCAATTTATGAATCGAGCGATACGTTTGAGGCAGTGTACGATCAAATTGTCGATACATTATTGAATAAAAGTGAAGAAATGGCCATTACGTACGCTGTACCGGGTCATCCGTTCGTCGCAGAACGCACGGTTGAGTTACTAGTAGAACGCGGAGCCGACCTTCATGTGCTCGGAGGACAAAGTTTCCTCGATGCCATGTTCCAGGCGCTTCGAATCGATCCGATCAATGGATTTCAACTGCTCGATGCGACTGCACTCGATCTTGAACGTTTGCAGGTGACTCAACATGTGCTCATCGGACAAGTGTACGATGGATTCGTAGCGGGAGATGTCAAAGTTCAACTGATGGAACGATATCCGGATGAACATCCTGTCACCCTTGTGACAGCTGCAGGCACGACACAGGAACGAATCGAGCACATTCCGTTATTCGAGATGGACCGGATAGCGGAAGTGAATAACTTGACGACGCTCTACGTTCCGCCGCTCACTGATGAATCGTATTTGGCGAAGGATTTTGCGACACTCAAACAAATCATCGCCACACTACGTGGACCAGATGGTTGTCCGTGGGACCGTAAGCAAACACACGAATCCCTTCGCAAATATCTATTGGAGGAATCGTACGAGTTAATTGAAGCGATCAATGCAGAAGATGACGACGCCATCATCGAAGAACTCGGCGATGTGTTGCTACAAGTCATGTTGCATGCCCAAATCGGAGAGGATGAAGGCTATTTCGATATTCGTGACGTAATCGGTTCAATCAGTGAAAAGATGGTGCGCCGTCATCCGCATGTCTTTGGAGAAGTCACCGTCGAAAATGCCTCTGACGTTGTGAAAAACTGGAACACGATTAAACAAGCGGAAAAAGGGGAAAAGAAACAATCGCATCTCGATGGTGTTCTCATCGACCAACCTTCATTGATGCGAGCGGAGCAACTTCAAAAGAAAGCGGCTCACGTCGGATTTGAGTGGGATGATGTATCCGGTGCCTTCGAAAAACTTGAAGAAGAGTTGAAGGAGTGGCATGAAGAACTAAGCGATGAATCAGAGCTTGGGGACGTATTGTTCTCCATCGTGAACATCGCACGATATGTCGGCCTAAATGCCGAGCAAGCATTAGAACAGACGAACCGAAAGTTCAAACGTCGATTCGAGTACATGGAAGCGAAGGGTGACCTTCAACAGATGACACTTGAACAGATGGATGCGCTTTGGAACGAGGCAAAGGAGAAAGGTTTATGAGACTAGATAAGTTTTTAAAAGTGTCACGTCTAATCAAGCGACGTACGTTGGCAAAAGAAGTAGCGGATCAAGGACGGATTCAGTTGAACGGGCAGGTTGCCAAGGCGAGTACAGAAGTAAAAGTCGGAGATGAATTACAAATTCGCTTCGGGAATAAACTAGTCACAGTCGTCATTGACTCAATCGCAGAACACGCTCGTAAAGAAGATGCGAAGGAAATGTATCGTTTACTTAAAGAAGAGAAGATGGACGGTAGTATCAACACGTAAAAAAAAGTATACTTAGTGTATTAAGAGGAGGAGGATGAGGCGATGAACGGACGTAATCCGATGGATCGACAACGGCGCATTCGAGCGTTAGATGAGCGTAGAGAACAGCTGGAAAAAGATACACATCGTCGACGAGTTCATCTTCGACGTCGCTTGGCGGCAGCCTCACTTCTCTTTCTATTTGTCATGGTATTGATTGGACAGAGTTACTTCTCGAAAGTGGGATATGTATCGGATCAACAACAAGCTTACGCACAAGCGAAAGTGGAATTGCGGGAGCAACAAGCCGAGCAGGACGAATTGAAAGAGCAAGCGGAACGTTTACAGGATGAGGATTATATCGCGAACTTGGCGCGAAACGAGCTCCTTTTCTCTAAAGATGGCGAGATTATTTTCTACTTCTCCCCTGAGGAATAAGTTGGTTCGTTGACCGTTAAGGAAACGACTCGTATAATTGTAAAGAATCAATCAAAAAAGGAGTACATTATTTTATGTCAATTGAAGTAGGAAGCAAGGTACAAGGTAAGGTTACAGGGATTACGCATTTCGGAGCGTTCGTCGAGCTCCCAAATGGCAAGACAGGATTAGTACACATCAGTGAAGTGGCAGACTCTTACGTCAAAGACATTAACGAAGTGTTGACAGTCGGTCAGGAAGTCACGGTAAAAGTGTTGAACGTCGAAAATGATGGGAAAATCGGGTTGTCCATCAAAAAAGCAGTCGATCGTCCTGTAAGTGAACGTCCTGAGCGTCCTGAACGTCCAGCTGGTGAGCGTTTCTCTCGTGGTCCACGTCCAGGTGGCCCGGGTCAAGGCGGTCCACGCGGTGGCGGTGGTCCACGCGGTGGCGGCCCACGTGGTGGTGGTCGTCGTGAACAACGCCGTGAGCCAGAAACGTTTGATACGTTGATGAGCAAGTTCTTGAAAGATAGCGACGAGCGTCTTTCGACGTTGAAACGTCAAACAGACTCAAAACGCGGTGGACGCGGAGCCAAGCGCGGGTAATCCTTCGTATACCAATTAGCTTCTACTCGTAACCATATAGGTCTTGAATAAGACGAGCCATGAACATTTTCGTTCATGGCTTTTTTTCTGTGTAAAAAAATTATGAAAAAGAACTAAAATGGTTGCTTTTTTTCGAAGAAGGGGGCAAAATAAGGAACATGAAAAAATAGTTATGTTTTATAAGTGAAGGTGGAGAGAAAAATGAATGGATGGAAACTGTGGACGGCGGAGTGGCGGAGTATCTTTAAGAACCCACGTGTGTTGGTTCCGATTCTCGCAGTCGCGCTCGTACCGTTAATGTATGCCGGTATGTTCTTATGGGCCTTTTGGGATCCGTACGGACAGATGAAAGATTTACCGGTCGCCATCGTCAATGAAGACAAAGGGGCATCGTTTGAAGGGGAGTCGCTAGAGGTCGGGAATGACCTCGTCGACAAGCTACTGGATTCAGAGGCCTTCGAGTTTGTCGAGACGACAAAGAAAGAAGCAGAATCTGGACTGAAAGACCATGATTACTACATGGCCATTGAGATTCCAGAAGATTTTTCGGAGAAAGCGACGACCGCTCTAGATGAACATCCGGAGCGATTGGAGCTCAAGTATATTGCGAATGAATCGTATAACTTCCTAGCCGCTCAAATCGGCGGTTCTGCAATGGAACAAGTCAAAGCAGAGCTTTCTACCGAAGTTTCGAAACAGTACGTCAGTGCATTGAAAGATGGATTGAACGATGTGGCTGACGGACTCGGCGATGCTGCGGACGGTGCAACGAAACTTGCGGACGGTTCAACGTCAGCGAAAGACGGTGCTGTCAAATTAGCAGATGGAACAAAACTATTAGCTTCGAAACAGCGCGAGCTCGCAGACGGGGCAAGTCAGCTAAATGATGGAATAACTCAGTTAGCCGACGGCTCATCTGAACTTGCGGATGGAACGAAACTACTCGCTTCGAAACAGCGTGAGCTCGCTAATGGAGCAAGCCAGCTAAACGACGGAGTGGCTCAATTGGCTGACGGATCTGCCGCGCTCGCTGACGGTAGTCAGCAGGTGTACAGTGGATCAGCCTCTCTTGCGGACGGTGTTCATCGTGTCAACGATGGCGCCTCCGCGTTGCAAGACGGAACAAGTCAACTCGTCGAAGGAACAGGTGCGTTCGCATCAAAACTAGACGAACTTCACGCGGGTGCGAAGACGTTGAATCAAGGCGTTCAAGACCTCGCTGCAGGAATCAATCGCTCGAAAGAAGGCGCATCTGCATTGAATGATGGTGCGACTCAACTTGCGGGTGCATTGACAAAAGCGAAGGATGGCAATGCGGCACTGATCGCGGGTCAGACCGAAGTCGTCAATGGAATTGGTCAAATGAAGGCTGAATTGACCACGAAGCAAGATGAGTTGATTGGACAATTAACCGCACTTGCTGAGTCGGGTCAATCCGCATCACCTGAAATGCTTCAAGCCATCGCTGCACAATTAAGCGAAGGGAAGCAAGAGACGGTGGCAGGGTTTGATCAATTAGCTGCTGGCGCGACCCAAGTGAAGGATGGACAAACATCGCTCGCTTCAGGTCTTGAGCAAGCAGAAGCGGGTGCTGGGAAACTATCAGCCGGCCTTTCTGACTTGAACACAGGTCAAACGAAATTGGCTGAAGGTGCAAACGCGCTAGCAAGCGGGTCAAGTCAAATCGAACAAGGGACGCAAACGGCGGCCGACCGTTCACAAGAACTCGTGTCAGCGAGCTCGAAACTGAACCAAGGTGCCACACAATTACAAGGTGGAACAACTGAACTCGCGACAGGAAGCGAAAAGCTCGTAGCCGCAACGGGACAGCTGTCCGAAGGAAGCGAAAAACTTGCGGATGGCGCGAAGAGTGCGAGCTCTGGTACAAGTGAGTTAGCAAGTGGTGCGAATCAGTTGGCGGATGGCGGTCAAAAACTGCAATCTGGTAGCCGCGAATTGGCAGATGGCGCGAAGAGTGCCGGAGCTGGAACAAGCAAGTTGACAGATGGTGCCAATCAACTCGCGGACGGAGGACAAGAACTTTCAAACGGTAGCGGAGAACTCGCGGACGGTATGAAAGATCTTGCATCGGGTAGTGATGAACTTCGTGACGCTCTAGTAAAAGGTGCGAAAGATGCAGACATTGGTTTAACGGATGACAACGTCGAGATGATGGCGGGACCGGTATCGCTCGTCGATAATTCGATCCACGAAGTGCCGAACTATGGTACAGGATTCGCGCCGTACTTCATGTCACTCGGACTTTTCGTTGGGGCACTCCTTCTCTCGATCGTTTATCCACTATACGATCCAGCAGGACGTCCGAAGCGTAGTCTATCATGGGTATTGTCGAAGTCTGGTGTCCTCGTCGTCGTCGGATTCTTACAAGCTTTGATTCTCGATGTGGCCATGGTGCAACTATTAGGCCTTGAAGTGAGTGAACCATTGAAATTCCTAGGGTTCAGCTGGTTGACGAGCATCACGTTCCTCTTTATCGTGCAGCTACTCGTCACAACACTCGGAAACCCTGGACGTTTCGTGGCGATCGTCTTATTGATTTTACAATTGACGACTTCTGCCGGAACGTTCCCGCTCGAATTGATTCCAAGAGCATTGCAACCGTTCAATGCGTTACTTCCAATGACGTATACGGTTGCCGGATATAAAGAAATTCTATCAGCGGACGGTGCACAATACTTGCAGACAGCGACCATCTATTTAGCGTTTGTGGCTGCTGGATGTTTCGCATTACTATGGGCGTACTTCCGAATCGCATGGAAGAAAAAATATCGCCAAGTCGCATCAGAAGCATGATGTAAAAACAGTATAAAATCGTGTATAGTGAGGAAGACGACACTATGCACGATTTTTTTATTAAAAAAATATAAAAAAAGAATTGACACTCGGATGGTGACTGGTTATTATAGAAAATGTGCTTAGGACACAACAATAACATGGCGGTGTAGCTCAGCTGGCTAGAGCGTACGGTTCATACCCGTGAGGTCGTGGGTTCGACTCCCTCCGCCGCTACCATTTTATTTAGGCCCGTTGGTCAAGCGGTTAAGACACCGCCCTTTCACGGCGGTAACACGGGTTCGAATCCCGTACGGGTCACTTAACCTAAGCGAAAAGAAGCCATCTCAATCGAGATGGCTTCTTTTGTTATATCAAGGAGGGAATGCATGAAAAAAGTACTCGTCGCCGTGTCCGGCGGGGTTGACTCCATTGTGTTGTTAGATCGACTCGTCAAACAGGGATGGGATGTAGCGGTAGCGCATGTCCATCATGGTCTACGTAAAGCATCGGATGAAGAGTACACGTTCGTCTCGAACGTCGCGGCATCTTATCAGATTCCGTTTCATGGAACGTCTCTCGAGTTTAAGAGAGGATCACAGGCTCGTTATCGAGAAGCCAGGTATCAATTCTTTGAAGACATCATGAATAAATATGGATACGAGACGTTGGCGACGGCCCACCACGCGGATGACGAGTTGGAAACAGTGCTCATTCAACTATACCGAAACGTGCAGGAGGTCAAAGGGATCCCGGAGAGCAGACCGTTCGGTAACGGTGTATTGATTCGTCCTTTATTGAAGGAAACGAAAGAACAGTTGATCCATTATGCGCGAATGACTGGACTTGAGTGGCGAGAAGATGTGACCAATCAGGAGTGGACGTATTTACGAAATCGAATCAGACATGAAATTGTGCCACGGTTGAAAGAGATGTGGCCGAACGTGGTGCATGAAGTCAGTGAAACGGCGAAACGGGCCCGTGCCGATTGGTATGCGCGCTATGCATTATGTGAGCGTTGGATCGATGAATACGTAGTATTCGAAATGAAAGCGTTTCATGTGAAACTCGTGGATGTTGCGCATCTATCTTCCCTTGATCGATATACAGTCGGTCGCTTGCTATCCCGTCGTTATGGGGTAGAGGTCGGTGAGGCAATCGAGAAGCTAACCGTGAGCCGAAAAGATACAGGAATCTATCATTTGACGGGAGATTGGTTCATGACGAAGCGGAATGGGGTACTTAAACTTGAACAGAACCTTAACATCAATCAACTTCCCCCGATTGAAATCGAATCGTTGCCGACGGTGATTCAATTTGGGGAGCATACGGTTTCGTTATCTGTCGTAGAAGGGCAAGAAGGTATACCGCTAGATAAAATTTCTTATCCGCTGACCGTTCGCACGATTGCACCGGGAGACCGAATGCGCTTGAACGTGGGATCGAAAAAAGTAGCACGCATTTTAATCGATGAAAAGATTGAGCGGACGATTCGCCCGACACTTCCACTACTCGAAGACGCCTCGGGACAAATTCTCGCGATTGTTGGAGTAAGAGTTTCAGAATTTCTAGACAAGTCGGATGCGATTTGCCTACGATTAATGGTAAAATGATGATTGTGTCGAAACAGAAAGAGGAGGATTTCAAGATGTCATTAATGAACGATATGGAGAAAGTTTTAATCTCACGTGAAGAGATTCAAGAAAAGGTGAAAGAACTCGCTGGAACACTGAGCGAAGACTATAAAGAAGAGTTTCCGCTTCTCGTATGTGTATTAAAAGGTGCGATGCCGTTCATGTCCGACCTCGTCAAAGAAATGGATATCCATTTAGAGATGGACTTCATGGACGTGTCGACGTATCACGGAGGAACTTCTTCAACAGGTGAAGTAAAAATCGAGAAAGATTTAAATACATCTGTAGAAGGACGCGACATCTTGATTGTAGAAGATATTATTGATAGTGGATTGACGCTTGGTTACCTCGTCGATCTTCTTAAATACCGTAAAGCGAAGTCTGTGAAGATTGTCACGCTTCTCGACAAGCCGACAGGTCGTAAAAATGGTTTATCAGCAGACTATAGCGGTTTCGTGATTCCACACGAATTCGTTGTCGGTTACGGTCTCGATTATGAAGAGAAATATCGTAACCTTCCTTACGTCGGTGTGCTCAAACCGAGCGTTTACGGGGGCTAACGTTTTTCTTTTGAAAATGTGACGTGGTAAGATAAAGGAAATCCCCAAAGTATAGGCATATACTGAATGGGCGAGAACATCGTTTCTCGGAATAGGAGGCAGAGAATGAATCGTGCAGTGAAAAACACATTGGTTTTTGGTGTGATTTTCCTAGCCTTGATCTTGTTCCTTCAATATTTGCAGAATCCGAATAGTCAGAGTGAAACGCTCTCGTATTCGAAATTCCTACAATATGTGGAAGATGATCGGATTGAGACGGCAACCGTACAAGAAATCCCGGGGGCTATCTCGATTACAGGCGATCTTACAGGAGATGAAGACCAGCGTTATGAAACAAACATTCCAGCGAACGAAGCGGAATATGCGGATGTATTAACGCAGCTTCGTGCGAATACGGATATTCAAATCGAGGAGGCTGAATCGAACAGTAGTTGGTTCAGCATCGTCTTCGCGATTTTACCGTTCATTATCATCTTCATCTTGTTCTTCTTCTTGTTGAACCAGGCGCAAGGTGGTGGCGGTGGTGGTCGTGTGATGAACTTCGGAAAATCGAAGGCGAAACTATACGACCAAGAAAAACGTCGCGTCACATTCAAAGATGTGGCTGGGGCGGACGAAGAGAAGCAAGAACTCATTGAAGTCGTTGAATTCTTGAAAGATCCTCGCAAATTCTCGAAACTCGGCGCACGTATTCCAAAAGGGGTCTTACTCGTTGGTCCTCCAGGGACAGGTAAAACACTCTTGGCTCGTGCGGTAGCCGGTGAAGCCGGTGTTCCGTTCTTCTCGATCTCAGGTTCGGACTTCGTTGAGATGTTCGTCGGGGTCGGGGCATCACGTGTTCGTGACTTGTTCGAAAACGCGAAAAAGAATGCACCATGTATCATCTTCATCGATGAAATTGATGCGGTCGGTCGCCAACGTGGTGCCGGTCTCGGTGGTGGACACGATGAACGTGAACAAACATTGAACCAACTCCTTGTTGAGATGGATGGATTCAGTGATAACGAAGGGATCATCATGGTTGCGGCGACAAACCGTCCGGATATCCTTGACCCAGCCCTCCTTCGTCCAGGTCGTTTTGACCGTCAAATCACGGTCGATCGTCCGGATGTCAAAGGACGCGAAGAAGTACTGAAAGTCCATGCACGCAACAAGCCACTCGATTCGACGGTAGACTTGAAGTCGATCGCACAACGTACGCCTGGTTTCTCTGGGGCAGACTTAGAGAACCTCTTGAACGAAGCGGCACTCGTTGCGGCACGTTCGAACCGTACAGCCGTTTCAGTGGTTGATGTGGAAGAAGCGATTGACCGTGTCATCGCCGGTCCTTCGAAGAAGAGCCGCATCATCTCGGAAAAAGAGCGCAACATTGTTGCATATCACGAAGCAGGTCACACAATCATCGGTCTCGAGCTTGAGAATGCGGATGAAGTACACAAAGTGACGATCGTTCCACGCGGAAACGCGGGCGGATATGTCGTCATGCTTCCGAAAGAAGATCGTTACTTCATGACAAAACCAGAACTCGAAGACAAGATTGTCGGTCTTCTTGGTGGGCGCGTCGCTGAAGATGTCATCTTTGGTGAAGTGTCGACCGGGGCGAGCAATGACTTCCAACGTGCGACTGGTATCGCACGTAAGATGGTCATGGATTACGGGATGAGTGATAAACTCGGACCGCTCCAACTCGGTTCAAACCATGGCGGACAAGTCTTCCTTGGTCGCGATTTCCAGACAGAGCAGAACTACTCCGATGCGATCGCGCAAGAAATCGATTTGGAGATTCGAGACATCATCAATCGCTGTTACGCGAAAGCGAAACAGATTTTGACAGAACGTCGCGAAGATCTCGAACTCGTTGCGAAGACGTTGCTTGATGTCGAAACGCTCGACTCGAAACAGATTCGTCATTTGATCAAGACACGCGAATATCTCCCGCATGAGCCGGAAGAGGACGTGGATGGATCGGTGGATGCGGACGACGCAGCGAAGAAAGATGAGGCAGCCGTTCAACACGGTCAAGTCGTCGATCAACCTGAAGTTGTCCAGGACAGCCAGCCGGATGTCGTACCTGAAGGCGATAAGCCAGAAGCGACACCGACAGAACGTCCGAATAACGAATCACGTTAATGAATGAGACGAATGCCCTTCACGAGGCATTCGTCTTTTTTCGTGTTATAATTCGAGCGAACTGCAATTGACAACAAAGTGAGGAACTATATCATGATTTTAGTGATTGATGTTGGAAATACAAATATTGTTCTTGGGATGTACGATGGAGATCATCTCGTACACCATTGGCGCATCTCAACCGATCGTACAAAAACAACGGATGAATACGGCATGTTGGTGAAATCGCTATTCGACCATTCGAACGTCTCGTTCGATCAAGTCGAAGGTGTCATCTTATCCTCTGTCGTACCTCCTGTTATTTTCCCACTTGAACAAATGTCACAACGATACTTCAATGTACGTCCAATCGTTGTGGGACCAGGTGTGAAGACAGGGTTGGACATTCACGTCGAGAATCCTCGCGAAGTCGGGGCCGACCGAATTGTCAACGCGGTAGCAGGGATCGCCAAATATGACGGTCCGCTCATAATTGTTGATTTTGGAACGGCAACCACGTATTGTTACATCGATGAGAAACGTCGTTACCATGGCGGAATCATCTCACCGGGTATCATGATCTCAGTGGAGGCGCTCTATCAGCGTGCCGCTAAACTACCTCGGATTGAATTGGCGACCCCACCGACAGTCATTGGAAAGAACACGATTCAAGCGATGCAGTCCGGAACGTATTACGGGTATGTGGCCCAAGTGGATGGTATTGTGAATCGAATGAAGCGCGAAGTCGGTGAAGCGACCGTCATTGCGACGGGCGGACTGGCACGATTGATCAGTGAACATGCAGAGACGATCGACCATGTGGATTCGTTCCTGACACTCGAAGGCCTTCGTCTCATTTACGAGCGCAATCAAAAGTAAACTAAAGGAGTTAAATCATATGATTCATACAGAACAACAAGCATTACTCGATCAGATGAAAGATGACTATCTCGTTCGTGCCCTCGGTTTTAACGGAGAAGTCCGTGCCTTTGCTGCACGTACGACAAAAACGGTGTATGAAACTCAACTTCGTCACCAGACGACACCGGTTGCTTCAGCTGCCCTCGGACGGACGATGACAATCGGCTCGATGATTGGAGCGATGCAAAAAGGTGCAGCGCGCGTCACGCTTAAAGTAGAAGGTGATGGTCCAATCGGGAAAATCATCGTGGACGCAGATACAGCAGGAGATGTCCGTGGATACGTATCGTACCCGCGTGTCGATGGCGGAACATTCGTCAACGAACAAGGGATGACGAAGTTGAAAGTCGGTGAAGCTGTCGGGAAAGGAACGATTTCCGTCATCAAAGACTTAGGATTGAAAGACTATGTCGGAGGATCTTCAGAGATTCAAACGGGCGAAATCAGTGAAGACTTCACGTACTACTTCGCAACATCTGAACAAGTGCCATCAGTCGTCGGAGCAGGTGTCCTCGTCTTACCGGAAGACGAATCCATTCTTGCTGCAGGCGGAATCATCGTCCAGTTACTTCCGAATGCATCTGAAGAGACGGTTCAAGCGCTCGAAACAGCGCTTCAAACGTTCCCACCCGTATCTGTCCTAATCGGGGAAGAAAAAACACCAGAAGAAATGCTTCAATTACTCCTTGGTGACAGCCTCGATGTCCTCGACACGAACCCGATTCAGTTCAACTGCACATGCAGTCGTGAACGAATGGAAAGCGCCATTATCGGTCTCGGAAAAGAAGAGATTCGTCAGATGATTGAAGAAGATGGCGGAGCCGAGGCAGTTTGCCATTTCTGTGGTGAAAAGTATCATTTCTCAGCTGAACAGTTAGAGACGATGAAAGAACAGGCGCAATCGTAAGCAACGTTCCAAATTGCATATTTTCAATTCGATAGGGTATGATAACAATATCGGAATAGTCGGAATTATGAAGGAGGAAATGGAATGCGAATCGTAAACTCAGTAACAGACTTGATTGGAAAGACCCCAATTGTGAAATTGAATGGGATGACTGGACCAGAGGATGCCAACGTGTATCTGAAGCTCGAATATATGAATCCAGGATCAAGCGTCAAAGATCGGATTGCCCTTGCTATGATCGAAGCGGCTGAAAAAGATGGTATCTTGAAGCCGGGTGATACCATCATCGAGCCGACAAGCGGGAACACAGGTATCGGTCTCGCCATGGTTAGTGCCGCAAAAGGATATACGGCCATTCTCGTCATGCCTGAGACGATGAGCATGGAACGCCGAAACCTCCTTCGCGGATATGGAGCCGAACTCATTTTAACCCCAGGACCTGAAGGGATGGGTGGTGCGATTCGTCGCGCCACGGAAGAAGCAGAGAAACATGGCTACTTCCTCCCGCAACAATTCAACAACGCAGCCAACCCGAACGTCCACGAAATGACGACGGGACCTGAGATTGTGGAGGCGTTTGAAGAATCAGGACTTTCTGTGGACGCGCTCATTGCGGGTGTCGGGACAGGCGGTACCATTACCGGTGCAGGTAAAGTCGTGAAAGCGAAGTACCCGGACGTCAAAATTTTAGCCGTTGAACCGGTCGATTCACCTGTCTTATCGGGCGGGAAGCCGGGACCTCACAAGATTCAAGGGATCGGAGCTGGATTCGTTCCATCAATCCTCGACACAGAGATTTATGAAGGTGTTCTTCAAATCACAACAGAGCAAGCGTTTGAGTACGCTCGCCAAGCGGCACGTACGAATGGTGTCCTCGGTGGAATTTCTTCAGGGGCCGCCATTGCAGCGGCACTTGATACGGCGAAACGCCTCGGTAAAGGGAAAAATGTATTGGCGATTATCCCGTCAAACGGGGAACGTTACTTGAGCACACCGCTTTATCAATTCGATGAAGAATCAAACGAAAGTCGCGTATAACAATTCAGGCAGTAATCGAGAGACATTCTCTTTCGGTTGCTGCCTTTTCTTGTGTACAATAAAAGGCATGAATGAATAGACGGAGGAATGACCAGTGAGATCGACAGCGTTCAGAACGAAGCGGATGACGAAAGAAAAGATGTATGAGGCATATATGACGTTGACGGCAGACCAGCCGTACCATGCATGGCTAGAAAGTGGAAGGGCGGGACGATATACGATTGCGGGAATCGAACCGTTCGGTCGCTTCCATGTAAAAGATGGTGTCGGTCTTTTGCATGTAGGGGAAACAACTGAAACGATGTATGGGAAACCGCTCGAGTTGGTCAGTGAAGTTCGACAACGTTTTGAGGCTGAACGACCGGAAGGGGCACCCCCCTTCTTCGGTGGCATGATTGGGTATATCAGCTATGACGTGGCTCGAACGATTGAACGACTCCCTGATCAGGCAGAGGATGATTTATCGACGCCGGACGTCTCGTTTCTTTTGTTTGACGAAGTAGCTGTGTTTGACGAGGAGAGTTCGATCCTTTACTTGATGGTCACGGCAGAGGGTGATGCTGAACGTAAAGCGGATCGATTGGCAGCCATGTGGAACGTCGAATCCCATTTTGCGTTCAAGCCGACTGAACAATTGCCTGTTGAGCGTTCGCGTTCCATGTCTCAGGACGAATTTGTGGAGGCGGTCAAGCGGATTCAGTCATATATTGTGGAAGGTGACGTGTTCCAAGTGAACTTGAGCGTTCGTCAATCTGAACCACTTCTCGCCGATCCGCGTCGTATATACGATACGCTTCGTCAAATGAATCCATCTCCGTACATGGGATACTTTGTGGATGATGCCTTGACAATGGTCTCCGCTTCACCGGAACTGTTGATCGAAAAGCACGGATCTGATATCTCGACGCGCCCGATTGCGGGTACCCGTCCACGTGGGAAAGATGATGCGGAAGATTTGGAATTGGCCAATACACTTCTTGAAAACGAGAAAGAGCGGGCGGAACACGTCATGCTCGTCGATCTCGAACGGAACGACCTTGGCAAGGTAGCGGCATATGGCAGTGTACACGTCGATGAATTGATGGTGATTGAGAAGTATTCACACGTACAGCATATCGTCTCGAACGTACGTGGCACGATTCGCGAAGACATATCAGGAGCCGAAGCACTGGCAGCGATGTTCCCAGGTGGCACGATCACCGGAGCTCCGAAAATCCGGACGATGGAAATTATCGAAGAACTCGAACCAGTTCGCCGGGGATTATACACCGGGTCATATGGATGGTTAAGTTGGGACGACGACCTCGTCTTTAACATCACCATTCGAACGATGGTCGTGAAAGAGGGGATGGCATACGTTCAGGCCGGAGCAGGAATCGTCATCGACTCGGACCCGGTTTCTGAGTACGAAGAATCACTGTCCAAAGCGAAGGCGCTATGGGCAGCGAAACAATTAACGGAGGAGACGACATGATTGTACTAATCGACAACTATGACTCATTCACATATAACTTAGTGCAGTATTTTGGGGAACTCGGTGAAGAACTGGTCGTGTATCGAAACGATGAAATCACGATTCAAGAGATTGAGGCACTTGCCCCGAGCTATCTCGTCATTTCTCCAGGTCCTTGTACACCGAACGAAGCGGGAATCAGTATCGAAGCAATCCAAACGTTCGCAGGCCGTATTCCGATTTTAGGGGTTTGCCTCGGTCATCAAGCGATTGCGCAAGCGTTCGGCGGAGAAGTTATTCATGCGGAGCGGCTCATGCATGGAAAAACATCGAAGATTCAACATGACGGAAAGTCGATTTTCAAAGGTATTCCTCAACAAACCATTGTGACCCGCTATCATTCGTTAGCCGTGGAACGTTCGTCTCTACCGGAATGTCTCGCAGTCACTGCAGAGACGGAGACTGGGGAAATCATGGCGCTCCGTCATCGAACGCTTCCGATTGAAGGGGTGCAATATCACCCTGAAGCGATTTTGACCGAGCATGGGAAAGACATGATTCAAAACTTTATTGAGGAGTATCGTCATGTGGTATTGGCATAACGGGGAGGTAATCGAACGAGAAAAAGTATGGATTCCGGTTGAGGATCATGGTTTCTTGTATGGAATGGGATTGTTCGAGACGTTTCGCACATACAATTCCGTCCCTTTTCTGTTCGATGCCCATTGGGAGCGTTTGATGAAGAGTCTCGATGAGTTGTGGATTCACTTTCCGTATACGAAAGCAGACATCGAGGCGGCGATTCAGCAACTGTGCCGGCAAAACGATGCACCCAACCTCTATATCCGTTTGAACGTATCGGCAGGGGTTGCGCCACTTGGTCTTCATGCCGGGCGTTATGAGGCGCCGAACGTCACGATGATCGTCAAACCACTGCCGGAAGCAGTCGAGCCACAGGAGAAACAGGTCGAGTCGATCCCGTTCCCAAGAAGCCGTCCAGAAGCAGCATTTCGATTAAAATCGCATCATTACATGAACAATATCCTTGGGAAACGGACCTTACAAGACCAGAGTGCTGAAGGGCTGTTTGCGGATGAACACGGATATGTAGTGGAAGGGCTCGTGTCGAACATCTTTTGGGTCGGTTCGGATGATGTGTTATGCACGACGCCCCTTTCGAGTGGAGCGCTCGCAGGTGTGACGCGGAACTGGGTGATGAAACATTTTCCTGTGGTTGAGCAACCAATCACATTTGCAGAATTAGCTGTAGCGAAAGAGATATGGATGACGAATTCAATCCAACAAATCGCTCCGGTGACGCATTATCAGAATCATCATTATCCCGGAAAAGACGGGAGTCGATTTAAAGAAGTGTGGGCGAAACTGATTCGCTCTATTGGTTAGGAGGCGGAAACATGACGAAAATCATGGGTATTTTAAACGTGACCCCGGACTCGTTTTCGGATGGGGGACGATATACGGCAATCGAGGAGGCCGTGCGACATGCGAAACAACTCGTTCAAGATGGCGCCGATGCGATTGATGTTGGAGGGGAATCGACGCGTCCGGGTGCAATCCTTGTTTCTGCTGAAGAAGAGATTGAGCGGGTCGTCCCGATTATTCAACGACTGAGAAAAGAAGTCGATGTTCCGATTTCGATTGATACGTATAAGCCGACGGTTGCGAAAGCGGCATTAGAGGCCGGTGCAACGATCATCAATGACGTGTGGGGTTCGAAATGGGGAGACTGCTCGATGGCACGGGTTGCTTTCGAATATGGGGTTCCCATCATTCTCATGCACAACCGGGAAGACTGGGATTATCATCATTTCGTTGAAGACGTCGTCCGCGACTTGCAAGAATCGATCGACATCGCGCATGCGGCAGGCGTAAAAGATGAGCACATTTGGTTAGACCCGGGCATTGGGTTTGCGAAAGACGTGACGCAAAACCTTGAGCTCATGGACCATCTCGATGTGATTACACGTCTCGGGTATCCTGTGCTACTCGGTACGTCGCGCAAATCGTTTATCGGGCAGACGCTCGATTTACCGACAGAGGAGCGGCTCGAAGGGACGATCGCGACGACGTGTCTCGGAATCATGAAAGGATGCGACTGGGTGCGTGTTCACGATGTCAAAGAGAACGCCCGTGCGGCAAAGATGATGGATGCGATGATCGGAGGAAGTAGACGTGGATAAAATTTTTGTGAACGGGATGCGCTTTTATGGGTACCACGGAGTATTTGAAGAAGAGAATCGTCTCGGGCAACGGTTTCACGTGGATTTAATGTGTGAACTGGACCTCGCGCCTGCGGGACGTTCGGATGATTTGAATAACGGGGTCAGCTATGCCGGTTTGTATCAATTGACGGAAGACATTGTGACGGGTGAACCGGTCAATTTACTCGAAACACTTGGAGAACGCATCACGACAGCCGTGTTGGCGCATCATGATTTGATTCAACGTGTGACGGTTAAAGTGATTAAACCGGATCCACCCATCCCGGGACACTATGACTCGGTGGCAATCGAAATGACAAGGGGACGGATGTCATGATTTATGTTGCATTAGGAGCAAACATCGGAGATCGGGCTGGACAATTGTCTGCCGCGATCGATGAGATGGAGCGGGTAGGTCTCCACGTCACGAAGCAGTCGTCGGTTTATGAGACGGCCCCTGTCGGATATACAGAGCAACCTTCGTTTTATAACATGGTCGTTGAAGTGAAGAGTCGCCAATCCGCGGAGGAACTGCTCCAAACGCTTCAACAAATCGAACAACGATTAGGACGGGAACGTCTATTTAAGAATGGTCCGCGTACCATCGACCTTGACATCCTCTTTTATAATGGGGAAGATATACAATCAGAACACTTAACGGTTCCGCATCCGCGTATGCAGGAACGGGCATTTGTGCTCGCCCCGTTAGCGGAGATTGCACCGGAACTAATTGTAAAAGGACGAACAGTCACTTCTTGGCTTGACGAGTTACCGAGGATAGACCGCGAAGATGTCGTTCAGTTATCGTTGCTTACGAATTTGGTGAAATGAAGGATGTGTTGTCTTGACAGGCTTTAAGATTGGAAACATAGAGATTAAAAACCGTGCGGTCCTCGCGCCGATGGCCGGCGTGACGAACCCCGCGTTCCGCTTGATTGCAAAAGAGTTCGGAGCAGGGCTCGTTTGTGCCGAGATGGTGAGCGATAAAGGCATCTTGCTCGAGAACGCTCGGACGATGCGTATGCTATATGTCGATGAACGGGAGAAACCGCTCAGTTTACAAATCTTTGGCGGTTCGAAAGATACACTCGTCAAAGCGGCACAGTACGTCGACCAAAACACGAATGCAGATATTATTGATATCAACATGGGGTGTCCCGTTCCAAAAGTGACGAAGTGTGATGCTGGGGCGAAGTGGTTACTCGACCCGGATAAAGTGTACGAAATGGTCAATGCCGTCACCAATGTCGTCGAAAAACCGGTCACGGTGAAAATGCGCCTCGGCTGGGATGATGAACATATCTTTATTTTGGATAACGTCAAAGCGGCTCAGACGGGTGGAGCGGCAGCGATTGCCATTCACGGACGTACACGGGCACAACAATATGAAGGAACTGCAAATTGGGATTGGATTGGCGAGGCGAAGAAAGTAGCCACCGTACCGATTATCGGGAATGGTGATATCGCGACTCCTCAAGATGCGAAGCGTGTCATCGACCAATACGGTGTGGATGCCGTCATGATCGGTCGCGCTGCACTCGGGAACCCGTGGATGCTTTATCAAACGGTTCAGTACCTTGAAACAGGTGAACTTCCGCCGGAACCAGAGGCTCGGGAGAAAATCGATATTTGTATGCTCCATCTCGATCGGTTGAGTGCAATCAAAGGTGAACTGACGGCCGTTCGCGAAATGCGTCAACATGCAGCCTGGTACTTGAAGGGGTTGAAGGGGAGCGGTCCAATTCGTAAGCAAATCAACGAAACGGAATCACGCGAAGCGTTTGCGGCGGTTCTTTATGGGTTTGTCGATCAACTTGAGCGACAACTGTCAGAAGTGTGAACTAGAGAAATGAACTAATTTATGGTAAGCTTGTTTGGCGAAAAAGTGCACCACAACGAATGAACGGCTTCGGCTGTGCTGTTGACCATCGGGTCGACAGTTTTTTGTTAGGGATAAACCAATATGGATAGAGGAGTGAATGGAATAGTGAGCAACGAGTTGGAAATGAATGATCAAATGCAGGTTCGTTTTGAGAAGATGACCGACATGCGCGAACGTGGTCTAGACCCGTTCGGTCATCGCTTTGATCGTTCTGCGCACGCAGGTGAACTACATGAGCAGTATGAATCAATTGAAAAAGAGGCTTTGGCTGAACAAGATGTCGAAGTGACATTGGCAGGTCGTATCATGACGAAACGTGGGAAAGGGAAAGTATTCTTTGCCCACATTCAAGATGTGACGGGTCAAATTCAAATTTATGTTCGCAAAAATGATGTCGGTGATGAGCCATTTGACTTGTTCAAATCTTCAGACCTTGGTGACATCGTCGGTGTGAAAGGGAAGCTCTTTAAAACCAACGTAGGTGAGCTCTCGATTCACGTAGAAGAGTTTGAATTATTGACGAAGGCCCTTCGCCCGCTTCCTGATAAATATCATGGATTGAAAGATGTGGAGCAACGCTATCGCCAACGCTATCTTGACTTGATCACAAACCAAGATTCGCGTCAGACATTTATTTTACGTAGCCGCATCATTTCGGAGATTCGTAACTTCTTAAACCAAAAAGGATATTTAGAAGTAGAAACACCGATGTTACACACGATTGCCGGTGGAGCAGCAGCGCGTCCGTTCTTAACGCACCATAATGCATTGGATATGGAACTATACATGCGTATTGCAATCGAACTTCACTTGAAACGCTTGATCGTTGGTGGACTCGAGCGCGTTTATGAAATCGGACGTGTCTTCCGTAACGAAGGGATTTCAACACGTCACAACCCTGAATTCACGATGATCGAATTGTATGAGGCGTATGCAGATTACAATGACATCATGGATTTGACGGAAGAATTGGTTGCGCACGTGGCGAAAGAAGTGCTCGGCACCACAGATGTACAATATGGTGAAGATACGATTCACCTTGGCATCGGTTGGAAACGTGCACACATGGTCGACCTTGTTAAAGAAGAGACAGGTGTAGACTTCTGGCAACAAATGTCCGATGAAGAAGCACGCGCCCTCGCTAAAGAGCATGGTGTAGAAGTGCAAGATCATATGACGTTTGGTCATATCGTGAATGAATTCTTCGAGCAGAAAGTGGAAGAGACATTGCTTCAACCGACATTTGTCACAGGACACCCTGTTGAAGTGTCGCCATTGGCGAAGAAGAACGAAACAGACCCACGCTTCACGGATCGCTTTGAATTGTTCATCGTTCGTCGTGAACATGCGAATGCCTTCACGGAGTTAAACGACCCGATCGATCAACGTGAGCGTTTTGAAGCGCAGTTGCTTGAAAAAGAAGCAGGGAACGATGAAGCGCACGAACTCGATAACGATTTCCTTGAGGCGCTTGAATATGGTATGCCGCCGACAGGGGGACTCGGAATCGGGATTGACCGTCTCGTCATGCTATTGACGAACGCACCTTCAATCCGCGACGTTCTTCTTTTCCCAACAATGCGTCATCAACAATAATGGATTGTAGAGGCCGAATCATACGAGAGTGTGATTCGGCTTTTTTTATTATTTAGTTAAGAAACGCGTAGGTAAGCCATTGAATAGGAGAAATCATCTAGGGGGAAAACTTTTTTGAAAAAACTTTAAGAAAAACCCTTGCGTTAATGAGAGGTGTGGGGTAAAGTAATAAACGTTGCCGCTGATGGCAGCGGAAAAGAAATAAAAAAAGTGGTTGACAACTGTGTCGATGACTTGTATTATTTTAAGAGTCGCAAAGAGCGACAGACGAACTTTGAAAACTGAACGATGAGGCAAAAATAAGTTTTATCATTTTTGAATGAAGCGCAAGCTTCGTCAATTTAAGAGCTATATCAAATTCTTTGGAGAGTTTGATCCTGGCTCAGGACGAACGCTGGC
>NZ_JACSKB010000008.1:0-12409 GCF_018617335.1 Exiguobacterium sp. s63
TTAAGCGTCTCAGCGCCGAAAGTAGTTGGGGGATCTCCCCCTGTGAGGATAGGACGTTGCCAGGCAACAACGCAGGACGACCGAGCATACGCTCGGTCGTTTTTTTACGTACATAATGAAACCGAGCTCCATGTTCTATCCGTCTACACGGTGAAATTCCGAACAATTTGCATGTTATTTGAGTGAATGAACACAATTCTGAACTTTCTGAACATCGGGAATTGAATTGCACTTTTACGTTATACCTGTTACCATTACAGAAATATTTCGAAACAAAGATGTAGGTAGAACGAGAAAGGGGCCATCAATTTTTATGTGGGAAAATAAGTTTGCAAAAGAAGGTTTAACATTTGATGATGTATTACTCGTACCACGATTTTCAAATGTTTTACCCCGTGACGTTGATTTAAGCACGAAGCTCTGTGAAGGACTCGAATTAAATATTCCAATCATCAGTGCCGGCATGGATACCGTCACAGAAGCCCCAATGGCGATTGCTATGGCTCGTCAAGGTGGTCTGGGTGTCATCCATAAGAACATGTCGATGGAAATGCAGGCTGAGCATGTCGATCGCGTAAAGCGCTCAGAAAATGGTGTCATCACAAACCCGTTCTATTTAACTCCAGACCGTCAAGTATATGATGCAGAATACTTGATGAGTAAGTATCGTATTTCGGGTGTCCCAATCGTCAACTCAGAAGAAGAACGTCAATTGATCGGTATCTTAACGAATCGTGACCTTCGCTTCATTAAAGACTATTCGACGGTGATCAAAGATGTCATGACGACAGAGAACCTCATCACAGCAAAAGTGGGTACATCGCTTGAAGAAGCTGAACGTATCCTTCATCAACATCGTATCGAGAAACTTCCACTTGTCGATGAGAACGGCGTATTGAAAGGTCTCATTACGACGAAAGATATCGAGAAGGTCGAACAGTTCCCGAACGCTGCTAAAGATAAGCAAGGCCGTCTTCTTGTTGCAGCTGCAGTCGGTGTCACGAAAGATGCGGCTTCACGTGCTCAAGTTTTAGTTGAAGCAGGTGTGGATGCATTAGTCATCGATACGGCACACGGACACTCAGCAGGCGTACTTGAAAAAGTTCGTGAGTTACGTGACATGTTCCCGTCACTTCCAATCATCGCAGGAAACGTAGCAACTGCTGAAGCGACGCGTGCATTGATTGAAGCAGGAGCATCTGTCATTAAAGTTGGGATTGGACCAGGCTCAATCTGTACGACACGTGTTGTCGCTGGTGTCGGAGTTCCACAAATCACAGCAGTTTATGACTGTGTGACAGAAGCGAAAGAGCACGGTGTCTCAGTCATCGCTGACGGTGGAATCAAGTACTCTGGTGATATCGTCAAAGCCATCGCCGCTGGAGCCAACGCAGTCATGCTTGGAAGCTTGCTTGCAGGTGTGAAAGAGAGTCCAGGTGAGATGGAAATCTACCAAGGTCGTCAATTCAAGACGTACCGTGGTATGGGATCGGAAGCATCGATGAAACGTGGTAGTCAAGACCGTTACTTCCAGGAAGCGGACAAAAAGTTCGTTCCAGAGGGTATCGAAGGTCGCGTCGCGTATCGCGGTGAACTAGCTGACACGGTCTATCAATTGATCGGTGGTCTTCGTTCAGGTATGGGGTATTGCGGCGCTGCCGACATTCGTGCCCTTCGTGAAGACACACAGTTCATTCGTATGACAGGTGCTGGACTCCAAGAGAGCCACCCACACGATGTCAACATCACTAAAGAAGCACCAAACTATTCACGTTAATGAAAAGCCGCCATCCTGTTCACTCAGGATGGCGGTTTTGTGATTATTTTCGTTTTTCAACGAGGATGACGGTACCTCCCTGGTCTTGGGCTGGTAACGTGACGGTGACTTTCCCGTCTTTTTGTACCGTGCATGCTTTCCCGCTGTAGCGGTCGACCAATACCGTTTTTGGTTTGTACGCTGTCTTAAATGTGACTTGTTGGGCTTTCTCTTTCGTGTTCAACCCGACGAGAACGGACTGTTTGCCGTAGACCCGCTCAAAGATTGAATACCCAGACGCAGCACTCACAGCGACGGATGAACGTGTTCCTTTGCTGAATACGTGAGAATAGTCTGCACGGATGTTCAACAATTTCTGGTAATGCGTATGCATCGCTTTTCCTTCCCCTTTGACACGTGACCAGTCGAAATCATAGCGATTTTCGTTGAACTCGCCTTTGTCCATATCCCCTGCATGTTTCCCAGATTGTCCGACCTCTTCCCCGTAATAAATGACCGGTTGACCTTTTGCCGTAATCTGAAGGGCAGCAGCGACCATTTGCTTGCCTGTGTCTCCACCTGCGCGCGAGACGAGGAATCCATCTTCGTCATGGCTACTTAAGAATTGTCCAAGCGTTGCTTCATTCGATAATTGGTTATTTCGGTATTGGAGCGCTTTTTCTACATCTTCAATGTTGCCGTTTAGGAATCGCTCGGCCTGGTATTTAAAATCGAAGTCGAGCAAGGAATCCATTTGCCCACTTCTCAAATAACCGCCTGTATTGTTGATGCTGGCTCCATAGTGTTCACCAATCAGTTTGAAATCTGGTTTGATTGTGGTCAGCTCATTTTTGAATGACTTCCACGTCGTTGAATCCACATGTTTGACTGTATCGACACGGAAATAGTCAATCGTATTTCCTTTTTTCGTCTTCGAACGTTTGATCCAATCGGTCTGCCATTTGACCAACTGTTCTCGAACGGCCGCTTCTTCCGTCTTGAAATCAGGAAGACCAGACAAGGACATCTTCAGGTCATCCCCGTCGACCGGATTCTCCCGAATCATGCCATCGAACACTTGACGTTCTGCGTCCGTCGGGAAATTCGTGACAGCTGAACTTGCGCCCGGTTCCATGCCGTAGCCTGGATGGTTCAAGACGACATCGACCATGATTTTGATGCCGCGCTTATGCGCCTCGTCAATCAATTTGTGGAATGCGGCCATGTCGCCGAGATGTTCATCGAGCTTCTCGAAGTTTTTCGCCCAGTAGCCATGATACCCATATTGAGACCCGTCTTTTCCGTAACGTAAATCCCAATCGATGTTATCCACAATCGGTGTCACCCAGATGGTATTGATGCCGAGGTCATCCAAGTAATCAAGTTTTTTCGTGACACCCGCAAAGTCTCCACCGTGGTATGATTCCGGGTGGTCTTGGTCATAATACTCACGGTTCGGGTTGTCGTTGGACAAGTCCCCGTTATAGAAACGGTCCGTCAACATGAAGTAGATTCTTGCCTCATCCCAATCAAAGGTTTGTTTGTCTTTCATCGTTTTCGGAACGACACGGATCGTGGTCTTCGAGCGATGGACATTTCCGTATTGGTCAATGGCTGTGACAGACAGTGTCTTATTTCCTGGTTTGACTGTATCTTTCACCGCGATGGTTTGAGCATTCAGTGCACGATCGATATGGAGCTTGGCAGGTCCACCGAGAGGTCGTGCATCGATATAGAGTTCACGAAGCGTCACGCCCTTCGGTAAGGTTGGCTTCACTCGTACGACGGCATTTTCGCGGGAACTAATCGCTTTTGGACTGACCGATGAAGTGAGTTTGACGGTCGGTTGGCGATATTCGATCTGGGAAGCCTCGAAATACGGATCTTTCACTTCAGTCGTCACCCCGTCTTTTGTGACGAGGTACGTGTAGTCATGAATGCCTTCAGGCAAACGTACTGTGTGACGGAACCATTCGTTGTCAGGCTCATACGTCATCGGATAAGTTTCCCCATTGATCTTGAGTGCGACCTTCTCGATATCGCCCATTTTTCCAGATTCATAGAGCGCTACATCACGATAGAAGAAACTAATCCCATCGGTACCGTATACCGGTCCGTTGATTGTCGGAACTTGATGGAACACACCTTTCCCGCTCTCGACGATGACTTTCGTGACACGGTCTTCTCCAAGTGTGACGTATCTGTCTTCTCCATAAGCGTCCTTCACAGCCCAATCCGTACCTTTTCGGATGACAAACCCGACTTTGGTGGCGTCTTGACCGACTGGGATTCGGAAGATGGCACCGTCCTCTGTGATGCGATACGGGTCAACTTGACCGTCTTTTTTGCCGGTGCTCCATGTCCACAGGTTCCAATCCCTATAATCACCATCCGCACGAACATACTTCATCTTGATATAACGAGTCGTTTCCCACGGATCGGCGATTTTGGTTGCTGTTTTGAACGTTGTCGTCAAGGCAGGGAGTGTCGTGTTCGAAAGTGTCCCCGTCACCGCATCCGCTGGGATGGTAGCCGTATAGGACGTATCGAGAGCGAGTGCCTCTTTCGGCTGGATTGTAACAGTTGCTCCGTTCGTCACCACGTCGACCGGGATCTGCGTTTCTCCTTGTTGTAGCGTGACTGCTTCAGCATCGAGACGGACGGGTTCGTTGAACGTCCATGTGATTGGGGAAGACACATCCACGTCGATTGAGGATGAAGCCGGGGTCACCGAAACGACTTCAAGCTGATCAATCGTCTCCACCCCATTTAATGTGAAGGGAGCACTATACACAGATTGCGTCGACGGCGTAGCAGCGACGTTCCAGCTGTTTGCTAGTTGGTTTGCGGCGTTACTTGGAATCGTATCGAATGCACCATGCTCTCCCGCATTATTTCCGCTCAATACAGTCAAGGCACGCACTTGGTCCCCGTTGTTTAGCCCGAGTAAGGAGAGCGGAATCTTTCCTTCGAATCCTTTCGTTCGGTCCACTGCGAAAGCCGCCCCGTTCAATTGGTTCAATTGTAAGAGAGGCGTGTCCTGACCGGCCTTATAGAGGGCCGCTTCTTTGACTTTTTGATCGCCGTCGACACGAACGAGAATATGATATTGAGGTGCCTTGTCGACACCTGAAAAGTCGAATGGGTATCCGAGAGGATTTTTAGAAATGCCAGAATCTTCATCGTTAATTTGAAGGGCGATGTTAATGTATTGGCCATTGTCGCCCCAATTCGGGACATTGTTCGCATCTACATAAAAATAAAGGTGTTGAGCGTCGTTTTGTATGTATAAATCACCGACATCAAATCCTTGCCAACCCGTAGCAGGTGAAGTCGCGAGGGCTGGGATCGAGCTCCAGTCCGTCTTCGATCCGTCGATGGTCACAGTGGTCGGTTCCGCCAATGCGTTCATCGGGATACCGGCTTGAATGAGTAATGCACCCGAAAGAATCAGCGTTGAAGCCTGACGAGCGGTTGTTTTTTTCATGAGGCACCTCTTTCTGTCAAATGTATTTGCACAAATTTATGCAAACGTTTTCAAAAATAGTTTAGCGGAACTTGAAAGCGCTCACAATATGTTTTTGGAAAAATAATAAACCGCCTCTCCGAATTAAAAGGAGAAACGGTTAGGTTGAAGAAGTGACGAGCGTTCCTTTGACAATCAGGCGCTCTGTCGTATCGAACGTACACGTGATTAACGTGATTGTTGGGGTGGAGGTGTCATCTAATACATCGACCCGTTCAGGAGAGACCGTTTCAAGCGAAGTGACCACGTACTCATACGTTTGCGTTTCATCTTGAAGATAGATCGTCGTCCCTATCTCAATCTCATGGAGTGGACCGAATAGAGCGGTCGCATTTCGTAAATAATGCCCGGCGAGTGCATAATTTCCTTCGCCCATTCGCTGGTCAGGATGCATCGTTCCCGCTCCGACTGCCAAATTTTCATCATCTAGCCCTTGAATGATTGGCAGTTTAAGTGAAACATCGGGAATGAAAATCACACCAATAGTCGGTAAATCATGAAATCGATTGCGCGCCTCTAAAACATCTTTTAGCGAGAGTGGCGTGACGGCCTCGAAATCATAACTCGGTTCAAATGCGTCATCTGGCTGTACTTCCATATGTTCTATTACGTATTCACTAGTGGAACGGGTGATCGTATCTTTCCAAATCGAACTTGTCAGTAAGAGAATGCCGATCCCGATGAGCAAAAACCCGATGAGCCATCGAAGTCGTGGATTCATGACTTTCCTCCTTTTACAACTGCCCACGCAAGCATCAACTGCTCAATCACGTCAGGTAACGTCGACTCAGACAAATGCGCAAATCCGAACAGAAATTGCTTGTGGGAATCTGGATGCACGATGCGATAGTCATTCATGGATTTAATGGCGATTCCGGCGGATTCGGCGGACTGCTTCAATTCTTGCTCCGTGCGCTCGGTGGCGATGGTCAACACAACGTGCAATCCGGCACTGGCTCCGGTCACGGTGACGGTCGGTTCGAATGGTCGGAAGGCAGCGAGGACACTTTCTAACTTACGACGGTATATTTTTCGCATCCGGTTCAAATGCTTCTCAAAGTCACCACTCGACATGAATAACGCCAACGTCTGTTGTTCGAATCGGGGAACGCTACAGGTGAAATAACGATGTCGTTCCCGATAACGGTTTAACAAAGGTGTCGGTAAGACCATATAGCCGATGCGTAAGGATGGCATGAGCGATTTTGAAAACGTACTGATGTAGATGACCC
Source organism: Exiguobacterium sp. s63 (assembly GCF_018617335.1). Classification (GTDB taxonomy): domain Bacteria; phylum Bacillota; class Bacilli; order Exiguobacteriales; family Exiguobacteriaceae; genus Exiguobacterium. The sequence goes on from NZ_JACSKB010000008.1 coordinate 6,515, forward strand.
GTTCGTTCGGGTCCATGCTCTGAAGCGACGGAATCGGTTTGCCGCTATAGCGGAACTCGCTGTCGTAATCGTCTTCGATGATATACGTCTGATGGACGAGCGCCCAGTTCAACAATCGTTGTCGTCGACTGACAGATAGGACAGTCCCCGTCGGAAATTGATGGGCGGGTGTCACGTATAGTGCATCGATTGCATGACGTTCAAGTTCCTTCACACAGACGCCGCTATCGTCCACCGGAATCGGTATGGATGTGCGTCCTTGTTGCTCGAACAACAAGCGTGTGAGCGGATAACCGGGGTCTTCAATCCCGAAGATGGACGAGTCAGGTAAGAGATTCAAGAGTTGGGGCAACAGTTGTTCCGTCCCCGAACCGACGATGATCTGTTCCGGTGAGCACTGCACGCCGCGGGAGTGATAAAGATACGTGGCGATTTCTTGACGCAATTCAAGGTCTCCTTGAACGGAACCTAACGCGAGGAATTCATGATGCACGTCATCGACGACATGTTTGACGTGGCGCTTCCATCGCTCAAAGGGGAAGGCAGTCGTGTCGATTTGACTCGGTGAAACATCATACTCATACGTCTTCGGCGGTGGAGCGGGAGTGATTGTACTGCTCGATCGCCGGACGTATAGCTCTTCTTGTGGTAACACATAAAATCCTTTTCGAGGAATGGATTCGATGTATCCTTCGGCGAGTAACTGGGCATATGCGAACTCGACCGTTGTCTGCGACACATCTAAAAATTGAGAGAGCTTCCGTTTCGAAGGTAATTTCGTTCCTGTCTTTAACGTATCATCGAGAATGGCGTCCCGAATATGTTTATACAATTGCTCGTAAAGCGGGATGGACGATTCTTGATCAAGCGATAAGGTAAGCATGTCCATGGTGTGATGTTCCTTTCTTTATGAACCCCAAAAGAAGTAGAGCATAAACCCAAGAATGATGAGGAAAGAGACAATCCCGGGTGTACCGAATGAGGCACGATGACCTCCATCGAACGAATCACGGTTTAACATACATATTCCTCCTTTATACTTCAACAGGTTCGTGACAGATGGAATAGAGTCCTTTTTTTAAAACTGACCACTTTAAAAAATAAGAAACTGACACTTTTAATATAGTCAATTCAACTTATACTAGCAAGTAGAACACGAATCAATGGAGGGATTTCAATGGAAAAGAGACAAGTAGGGACAGATAAAGTAAAACGTGGGATGGCAGAAATGCAAAAAGGTGGCGTCATCATGGACGTCATCAACGCGGAACAGGCGAAGATTGCGGAAGCTGCCGGGGCTGTAGCTGTCATGGCGCTCGAACGTGTACCATCGGATATCCGTAAAATGGGTGGCGTTGCCCGCATGGCCGACCCGACAATCATTGAAGACGTCATGGGTGCAGTATCTGTACCGGTTATGGCAAAATGCCGAATCGGACATATTGCTGAAGCACGTGTCCTTGAGTCGATGGGGGTCGATTTCATTGACGAGAGCGAAGTATTGACACCAGCCGACGAAGAGTTCCACTTGTACAAGCGCGACTATACGGCACCGTTCGTATGTGGGGCACGCGACCTCGGTGAAGCAGCCCGCCGGATCGGTGAAGGGGCAGCAATGATTCGTACAAAAGGGGAGCCAGGAACAGGGAATATCGTTGAGGCGGTTCGTCATATGCGTACCGTACAAGCGCAAGTGAAACGTCTCTTGTCGATGAGTGTGGATGAAGTCATGACAGAAGCGCGCGACCTCGGTGCACCGTTTGAAGTATTGATGCAAATCCGTGAAGCGGGCCGTCTTCCGGTCGTAAACTTCGCAGCAGGTGGAATCGCGACACCAGCGGACGCGGCCTTGATGATGCACCTCGGAGCAGACGGAGTCTTCGTCGGATCAGGAATCTTTAAAGCAGAGAACCCGGAGAAATTCGCACGTGCCATCGTTGAAGCGACGACGTACCACGATGACTATGAGCGGATTGCGAGCTTGTCAAAAGGATTGGGTGAGGCGATGAAAGGACTCGATGTCCGCACGCTCAAAGAAGAAGAACTCATGGCACCACGAGGCTGGTAACATGGTGACGATTGGCGTATTAGGAATGCAAGGGGCGATTCGCGAGCATGTTCGCATGCTAGAAGCGCTAGGTGCTCGAACTGTTGTCGTTCGTTCGGTAGAAGACTTGGAGTCAATCGACGGACTCGTGTTACCAGGTGGAGAAAGTACCGCAATGCGTCGACTGCTCGATCGGTATGGATTACTTGAACCACTTCGGAACATGGAGACGTTACCGATGTTCGGTACATGTGCCGGCATGATTCTTCTCGCGAACGAAGTCGAAGGTTATGATGCGCACTTGAAGAAAATCCCGATGACAGTAAAGCGCAATGCGTTCGGACGTCAGGTCGACAGTTTTGAAGTCGATCTTCCAGTAAAAGGAATCGATGAGCCAGTCGAAGCGATCTTTATTCGTGCCCCACAAGTGGCGCGAGTTGAACCGGAAGTAGATGTGCTCGCTGAAATGGAGGAAGCGATTGTAGCCGTTCGCTATAACCAATACCTTGCTTGTTCGTTCCATCCAGAATTGACGGAAGATTTATCGTTGCATCGCTATTTCATCGAGATGGTGAAAGAAAATCAGAAGCAATATGCATAAGTTTGGAGGACCTCATAAAAAAGGGGTCCTTCAAACTTATTTTTTGTTACACTGAAACAAGAATCGTATAGAAAGGGGAAACGATGTGAAGGCCCGTTATTTCATCATCTTACTCACATTCGTCTTCGTCATGCAGGCAATCCTGCCTTCAGCTGTCTCTGCAACCACACCGAAAGTGGATGCGGCGAGCGCGATGCTTGTAGACGTGACGACAGGTCAGGTGTTATTTGCTAAACAAGAAGACTCGATGCTGCAGCCAGCTTCAATCACGAAGCTAATGACAGTATTTTTGACACGCGAAGCGATTGAAGCAGGGAAACTCAGTTGGAAACAAGAAATCACACCGAGTGACGCCGCTCTTGCCCTCACGAGAAAGCCGGGATTGGCAAGAATCCCGCTCCTAAATAAACCATATACCGTTAAAGAATTGTATGATGCCGCATTGATTCGCTCCGCAAATGAAGCAGCCGTGACACTCGCGGAAGCCGTATCGGGTTCGGAAGAGGCATTCGTCAAAGAAATGAATCGCCGGGCTGATGAACTCGAGATGACCCAAACCACGTTTGCGAACGCATCAGGTCTCGATTCTGAATCGGCTGGTTTACCCGGTGATAATTTGACGTCTGCTAAAGATTTGATGAAGCTAGCGATTGCTTTTTTATCAACGTATCCTGAAGTGCTCGACGTGACGAAGCGAACGTATGTCGATGTTGATGGAGTTCGATTCGATGCGACGAACCGTATGTTGACTGGTCGCGACCTCGCTTATCCAGGGATGCTCGGCTTTAAGACGGGAACGACAAACGAAGCTGGGTATTGTTTTGTCGGCGTGTCAACGCGAGATGGGCGAACTGTTCTTTCGGTCGTATTAGGTGCGACATCGGATGAAGGACGGTACGCCGCAACGAAAGCATTACATGACTATGCGTATACTGATTTCGTCATGACCCCGATTTTGCGAACGGGTGAGACCGTTTCGAAAATGGCGTCGGTCTCAAAAGGTGAGGAAGAACACGTGGAAGTTCGAACGACGAATGACTTTGAAGTGTTAGTCGAGAAAGGAAAACCTGTTCCTGAGGTAAAAGTTGAATTACTCGATTTAAAGGCCCCGGTCAAAATGGATACGCAAGCAGGCGTGGTCACCATCGATTCTTCGGAACACGTTCGTTATTTGGAAGGGGAAGTTCCCCCGAAGGTGACACTAGTCACAGCGGATTCCATCGATACGGCTTCATTCTTGACGAGAATAACGCGAGCTTTTTTGGATTTCCTCGATCAAATCCGACTCGCACTTGGAAAAATCAGTCTTGTCGAACAAGAACAGATGTTGTAAAGTAAGATTAATTCAATGACAGATGCGATGATGAGAATAAGTACGTTATGTACATCTACTGACAGAGAGCTAGTGGTTGGTGTGAACTAGTGAGATGGTGTAACCGAATCGGCCTCGGAGCATTGACTTGGAAACAGGTCACGTTTGCACACGTTACGTGCATCGAGTGGCTCAATTGTTTGAGCAACGAGGGTGGCAACGCGGATCCAAGGTGGTTCGTCCCTTTCCTACGGGAAAGGGACGTGCCACCTTTTTTATATGAAAAAGGAGGAATAGCAATGTTAGACATTAAACGTTTGCGACAGGATTTTGAAGGAATTAAAGAAAAGTTAGCACACCGAGGGGAAGACTTGAGTGCACTTGACCGTTTCCCACAACTAGAGGAGAAACGCCGTGACTTGATCAACGAAGTGGAAGTGAAGAAAGCGAAGCGCAACGAAGCGACAAAACAAATCGCTGAATTGAAGCGGAACAAAGAAGATGCGGAAGGTCCGATTTTAGAGACACGCCGCCTCGGTGATGAAATCAAACTATTGGATGAAGAGTTACGCGAAGTTGAGGCAGAGCTTAACTTGATCTTACTCAGCATCCCAAACATCCCGCATGAATCAACTCCAATCGGAGAAACGGAAGATGATAACGTGACGATTCGTGAAATCGGGACGAAACCTGATTTTGATTTCGAGCCGAAACAACATTGGGACGTGATGGAAGATCTTCAAATCGTCGATGTCGAGCGCGCAGGAAAAGTAACAGGTAGCCGCTTCGTTTTCTATAAAGGATTAGGTGCTCGCTTAGAACGTGCCCTCATCAACTTTATGATGGACCTTCATTCAGATGAGCATGGTTATGCCGAGGTATTACCACCTTACATGGTCAATCGTGATTCAATGACAGGGACGGGTCAGCTTCCTAAATTTGAAGAGGATGCTTTTAAAGTAGCAGATACGAACTACTTCCTCGTTCCGACGGCTGAAGTACCGGTCACGAACATGCACCGTGAAGAAATTCTTCCGGAAGCACAGCTTCCAATCGCATATACAGCATACAGCGCGAACTTCCGCTCTGAAGCCGGGTCAGCGGGACGTGACACGCGCGGTTTGATCCGTCAGCACCAATTCAATAAAGTCGAGCTCGTCCGCTTCGTGAAACCGGAAGAGTCTTATGAGCAATTAGAGTTGTTGACAGGTCATGCCGAAGAAGTGTTGAAACGTCTTGGTCTTCCGTATCAAGTGCTCAGCATGTGTACGGCAGATCTCGGATTCACTGCGGCGAAAAAATACGATATTGAAGTATGGATGCCGGCACAAGGGGTCTATCGTGAGATTTCTTCTTGTTCAAACTTTGAAGATTTCCAAGCGCGTCGTGCGGGAATTCGTTTCCGTCGTGATGCCAATGCGAAACCGGAGTTCGTGCACACGTTGAACGGTTCAGGATTAGCTGTCGGTCGGACGGTCGCAGCGATTTTGGAAAACTATCAACAAGCGGATGGATCGGTCGTGATTCCAGAAGTCCTTCGTCCTTACATGGGTGGAAAAGAAAAGATTGAAATGCCGAACTAAACGCTTGAGCAGCCTCGATTTTGAGGTTGCTCAATTTTTTTAATGTTTTTTCACAAAAGGGTTTGACATCTGTCTCTTCAGTTGGTACTATAAATCATGTCGAGCGACACTGTTGCTCATGAATTGCATATGAGCTTTGGAGGTGTACCCAAGTGGTTTAAGGGAACGGTCTTGAAAACCGTCAGGGGTGTAACAGCCTGCGTGGGTTCGAATCCCACCACCTCCTCCATTTCTTTTTTGGAGGCTCACACAATTTTATATCTTTTGGAGGTGTACCCAAGTGGTTTAAGGGAACGGTCTTGAAAACCGTCAGGGGTGTAACAGCCTGCGTGGGTTCGAATCCCACCACCTC
>NZ_JACSKB010000008.1:12509-18270 GCF_018617335.1 Exiguobacterium sp. s63
CTCCACTTTCTTTTTTTTACACTTTTTTAGGCCTGGAGTTGTACCCAAGTCCGGCTGAAGGGGACGGACTCGAAATCCGTTAGGAGTCGCAAGGCTCGCGTGGGTTCGAATCCCACCAACTCCGCTTTCAATCGGGCATCTGCAGAGGCAGATGCATTTTTTGTATCCACAGACATATGCGCTGTGGATTTTTTTGTGCACAAAAAGAAGGATCACGCTGTCGTTGGCGCAATCCTTCTTTCGATTATCTCACTTTTGCTTCACGCGCAATCGTGAGTTGCTTTTCAATTTTCTCAAGAATGAGTTCGACTGAATCTGGGTCGTTGATGAGGTCGTACTCTTCGATCGAGAGACGTAATACCGGACACAGGTTGAAGTTGTTGATCCATTCTGTGTAGCGGGCGTACATCTCTTCCCAGTAGGCGATTGGTGTTTGCTGTTCCATCTCGCGACCACGCATCTGAATGCGTTCGAGTACTTGTTCGAACGAACCTTCAAGATAGATTAATAGATCTGGGTGCGGGAAGAATGGTGTCAATACCATTGCCTCGAACAAACTAGAGTACGTTTCATAGTCTGTTGGTGACATTGTCCCTTTTTCATAATGCATCTTAGCGAAGATGCCTGTATCTTCGTAGATTGAACGGTCTTGGATAAACCCACCGCCGTATTGGAAGATTTTCTTTTGTTCTTTAAAACGTTCTGCTAGGAAGTAAATTTGAAGATGGAAGCTCCAACGCTCGAAATCATGATAAAATTTATCGAGGTAAGGGTTGGTATCTACTTTTTCGAGAGACGTTCGGAAATTTAATGCATCGGCTAACGAATTGGTGATCGTGGATTTTCCGATCCCAACCATTCCACCGATTGTAATGATCGTATCGTTCGGGATGTTATATTTATCAATCAGCTTCATTTTATTTGGGCTCCTTTAGTTAATTCTAATTCACGCTCAATCGTTTTCAGGACATGAGTCAAGTCGTCCGGATTTTGTACAAAGTCGAGTTCATCCCCGCTGAACGAGAGGATCTTCACTTCTGGATGGGCCGCGCGATACGATTCAACAAATGTCTCATAATCGTGAGCAAGTTGTTCGAGGTAATCACGAGACATATTCTCTTCGACTTCACGTCCACGCAAGGCGACTCGTTTCATTAAGGTCTCAATGCTGGCGTGTAAGTAAATGACGACATCAGGTTTCGGCATATCATGTGTCAAAATCTTATAAATCTGCTCGTACTTGTTCAAATGTGCTGGTTTCAGCGAGCGATGAGCAAAAATCAAGTTTTTGAAAATATGATAGTCCGAAACGACGGATTGTTGCTGACTCAAGTGGTGTTGATGAATATCATCTAGTTGCTTGAATCGATTGCACAAGAAGAACATTTCCGTTTGGAAACTCCATTCTTCGATATCTTCATAAAACTTGCCGAGAAATGGGTTCTCTTCTACAATTTCATTCAGCATCTGCATTGAGAAATGCTGACTGATGATATGGGCGAGTGATGTTTTCCCGACACCAATCGGTCCTTCTACCGTTATAAACATATGATGTCATCCTCCATTATCCAAAGTGCAAGTTCCATTCTAGCATACAATACGAGTGATATGACGAGGGATTTGATTTTCATTTTTTTTCATAGTTTCAAATAGGAAATGAGGTGAATGAATGGAACGCGATGAACGATTTATGCAATTAGCCATCGAAGAAGCAAAGAAAGCAGAAGCCATCGGGGAGGTGCCGATCGGCTGTGTGATTGTAAAAGGAGACCAAGTGATTGCGACTGGGCACAATCGTCGTGAGACAGATCGATTGGCAGCGGCGCACGCCGAAATGATTGCGATCGAAACGGCCAATGAGACATTAGAGAATTGGCGATTAGAAGACTGCGAGCTATACGTTACCCTTGAACCGTGTCCGATGTGTGCGGGTGCGATTGTGTTATCTCGCGTGAAGCGTGTCATTTTTGGTGCCCATGATCCGAAAGGTGGATGTTGCGGGACGTTAATGAATTTGGTGCAGGATGATCGGTTCAATCACCAAGCAGAAGTGATGGAAAATGTTTTAGCAGAAGAATGTGGGCAACTCCTCACAGATTTCTTCCGGACGCTTCGAGAGAGGAAGAAACAAGAACGACTCAATCAGAGAGGTTGCAACCCAATCGATTAAACAGTATAATGTAATAGCACTCGAGATAGTGCTTAATTTCATTTACCCATTTGCCGTGCTAGGTGGGGAGGTAGCGGTGCCCTGTCACTCGCAATCCGCTGTAGCGAGACTGAATCCCGATTCGAGGGAGTGCGCTGGTGTGGTCTGCCTTATGTAAGTGGCGTTGACGTCTGAGTCCTGCGCAACGGTCACCCATGAACCAGGTCAGGTCCGGAAGGAAGCAGCCTTAAGTGGTGACGTACCGTGTGCCGCAGGGGTGCTTGGGCTGAGCAAACTGCATGAGTAACGCATGTTGACGTACTTTCAGAAATCGGTGCGCGGCAGATTTATTTTATAACTTCAATCTATGGCCCCAGGGCTGTAGATTTTTTTGTATGATGAGATAGAGAAGAACAAGTAAGGAAGGAGGCGAACTCATGGCGTATCAAGCGTTATATCGTGTATATAGACCTCAGTCGTTTCAGGAGGTCGTCGGTCAAGTCCATATCACACGTACGATTCAAAACGCTCTGTTAGAGGAGCGGATGTCACATGCGTACTTGTTTTCTGGTCCGCGTGGAACGGGGAAGACGAGTTTAGCGAAGATTATCGCTAAGGCAATCAACTGCGAAAGTGCGCCGACACGTGAACCATGTAACACCTGTCCAACGTGTATCGCTATCACGGAAGGGACAAGTCCCGACGTGTTTGAAATCGATGCCGCATCGAATAACGGAGTTGATGAAATTCGGGAGATTCGAGATAAAGTCAAATATCCGCCGTCCCAAGGACGTTACAAAGTATACATCATTGATGAAGTGCATATGTTATCGACTGGTGCATTCAACGCGTTGTTAAAGACGCTTGAAGAACCGCCGGCACATGCGATCTTCATATTAGCCACGACAGAGCCACATAAAATTCCGGCAACCATTATTTCTCGCTGTCAGCGATTTGATGTCAAACGACATGAAGTGAGTCAATTGCAAACGCGGATGGCCTATATTTTGAACGATCAAGACCATGACTACGACCCGGAAGCGTTGAAACTAATCGCACGTGCTGCCGATGGCGGGATGCGAGATGCCCTTAGCCTACTCGATCAGGCGCTCGCATTCAGTGATGGACGGTTGACGGAAGACGCGGTGTTAGAAGTCACGGGTGCCGTGACGGATGAAACATTGCTTGATATGGCGTATGGTCTCCAGCGGAAAGAATTAAATGCTATTTTGAGTACGCTTGAATTGATGTTACGTGAAGGAAAAGACTTGAAACGTTTCATTGAAGATTTAGTGTTCGTCCATCGGGACGCATTGCTTTTAAAAGCTTCTCCACAAGCTGCCGACCTATTAGAGCGTGCTCGACCGACGGATGAATTTCGTCAGTTTGTCGAAGCGACTTCGACGGACGAATTGTTCCAAGTGATTGAAGAGCTGAACGATTGTCAGCAACAGATGAGGTTGTCTAACCATCCTAAAGTGCTGGTCGAATTGACGTTCATCCGGATCGCAGAACAAGGTCGGACGATTAGTGAGCAAATGGTACAACTTCAAGATCAAGTACGCGAACTGAGTCGTGAATTAAGTGAAGTGAAGAAGAATGGTGTTGCTGTGACAGGTGGGGAAGTAGAAAAACCGAAGCCTGCCCCAAAGCGGACGCAAATCCGTGTGCCGAAAGAGCGAATTCGTCAACTCTTGCAACGTGCTGAACGCCAACATTTGAATGCGATTCGCGATAGCTGGGGAGACATCATGACGAATATTCGGATACAAGACGGTCCGATATTCGCGCTCTTCTATGAAAGTGAAGCTGTCCTTTGTGCAAGTGACACCTTACTGGTACAATTTAAAGATGGAATGACATGGCACTATGAACAAGTGAGTTCGAATGGTCGTACCCGTGATGTGATTGAACAGGCGTTATTCGAAGTGACGGGGATTCGTCGCGAAATCATGGCGGTGCTTGAGACAGATTGGAATGAACTGAAGAATGAGTTTATCCTTCAGAAACAAGCAGAACGAACGGAACGAGTCGAAGAACCGGAAACCGAGGATCCGCTTGTCGCGCAGGCGATGGAACGATTTGGCGATGTTGTTGAAATCGAAGAAACATAAGGGAGGCGCTCTGAATGCGTGGAATGGGAAACATGAACAATATGATGAAGCAGATGCAAAAGATGCAAAAAGACATGGCGAAAGCTCAAGAAGAATTGAAAGATTTATCGGTAGAAGGAACTGCAGGAGGCGGCATGGTGAAAGTTGTCGTCAGCGGTCATAAAGAAGTCTTAGACGTTATTATTGCTGAAGATGTTGTCGACCCAGACGATGTGGATATGTTACAAGATCTCGTTTTAGCAGCAATCAATGATGCGATGAAACAAGCGGATCAGCTTGTGAATGATAAGATGGGACGTTTCACACAAGGGATGAACCTCCCAGGCTTTTAAGTGAAGAAAGGATCGATGCGAGTTGCAATACCCTGAAGCCATTGGACGATTGATTGAGAGTTTTACGAAGTTACCTGGGATTGGCCCGAAAACTGCGGTGCGCTTGGCATTCCATGTCTTAGATATGGAAGAAGATGATGTATTAACGTTTGCGAAGTCTCTCGTCAGTGCGAAACGTGACATAAAATACTGTACCGTCTGTGGACATATTACAGACGTGGATCCGTGCGCAATCTGCAAAGACTCGCATCGGGACGAGACAGTGGTTTGTGTGGTTCAAGACTCGAGAGATGTGATTGCTATGGAGAAGATGAGAGAGTATAGAGGGAAGTACCACGTTCTCCATGGAGCCATTAGTCCAATGGAAGGGATCGGTCCAGAGGATATTAACGTTTCAAGTTTGCTGACGCGCTTACAAGAGAATGAGTCGATTCAAGAAGTGATTTTAGCGACCAATCCGAACATTGAAGGAGAAGCGACTTCGATGTATTTATCGAGATTACTCAAGCCTACGGGGATTCGTGTGACGCGTCTCGCCCACGGTCTACCAGTCGGTGGAGATTTGGAGTATGCAGATGAAGTGACGTTGTCTCGAGCGATGGAAGGTAGAAGAGAGTTATGAAATGGTTTCGTAAGTCGTTAAGGGATGATTATGATCAACGACTACTTACTGAGTTATTAGAAGCGAAAGCTAAGTTTGAATCAAAACGTCGAATGCTTGAAGTGAGCATTGAAGATACGGGAGAGTTGGCTGCTCAGGTCAAACAAGCGGAAGCTCTCTATTTCTTTTATTTAAAAGAAGCGAAGAAGCGAAATGTGTCGTTATCATCTCTCCGCTCATAAGGCGATGCCTCTGGCTCGCCTTATTTTATTTTTAGCTCTATATAATGAAGGGAAAAATCAGATCAGCTGAATAAATAGTGGATTTATATATTTTTTAAATCTTTTTTTGAAAAAGGGTTGCATGGTTAAAGTTTTACTGATATATTAATAGACGTCGCCGAGATAAGCGACAAAGAAACAAAAAATATTTTTAAAAAGTGGTTGACCTTTTGTTCTCCAATTGGTAAGATATTTAAGTCGCCAAGAGCGGCAGACGAACTTTGAAAACTGAACGATGAGGCAAAAATAAGTTTTACAATTTTTGAATGAAGCGCAAGCTTCGT
>NZ_JACSKB010000009.1:0-13163 GCF_018617335.1 Exiguobacterium sp. s63
GAATAGCAAGCAAAGGGAGACCCAGCAGTGACGCAGTCGCGATGCGGCTCCCTGCTTGCCCCTAGGAAAGCGAGCCGTGTCCGGATTGGACATAACACCTATACTTTGTCTACAGTCTGGGGGCTCGCTTATGCGAGCCCCTTTCTACGTGTAGAGTCACATGGATGCGGGTATTGAATATTATGTTACAAAAGGAGGTGTCTGATCTTCGTCTAGAAGATCGTGCATATGGACTTATCAAAATGGCCGATTGTAAACTGGGTTGCTTTTTTAGCGACCGTCGTCATCAACTATTTCGCGAGCGGCGACAACGCCGCGGTTTCGGACCGCATCGATATCTACTTTAAGCCGGCAGGGTACGCCTTCTCGATTTGGGGTGTCATCTATGTCGCGTTACTCGTTTGGCTGGTCTTACAGTTAAGGAAAGGAACGACGGCGAATCGTCAAGCCGAGCGTATGAAAGCTGGATTCTTAATCTCTTGCGTGCTGAATGGTTTATGGCTATTGGCATTCACGAACGAATGGTTCGTCGTCTCACTTGTCATCATGGTGTCATTCTTAGCTACCCTTTGCTGGCTGTATTATATCGCCTTTCGGACATCTACGAGCTGGCTCGATCGATTCCCGTTCTCCATCTATATCGGCTGGGTATCAGTCGCAACAATTGTCAACACATTCGTTGTGATGAAGACGGAACAGATTACATCATTATTAGGTCTTGATGAACTCGCTTGGACCTCACTTATGCTGATGGTCGGTGTGATTGTAGCCCTTCTCTTTATGTGGTGGCATCATGATTTTATCTATCCACTCGTATTTGTCTGGGCGTATATCGGAATCTTTGCGAGAATCGAAGAAGGGACTCTTTATGTCGTGATCGTCAGTGCCCTGGCTTTACTCGCCATAGGATATATTGGTTTGATTTTATGGAAACGTCCTAAATCATTTTTACACCACCCGCGTAAAACGGTAGAACAATAATCAAAAAAAGGATGTCCTATGGATATCCTTTTTTGTGTTCAAAAGAACCTATAAATAAATAATATTCATGGATATTTATTCTTTATTGAATATAACTAAAAACGATAAATCCATTGATAACAGCAGTGTATACGCTTTCAATAAGATTCGACACGATTCCTATTATGCAAAAACACATACAACTCACTTGATTTTTCAGAATATTTAGAACAAAATGTTAATTACGAAACTGTGAGTGAAAGGGGTCGATGATATGAGTCGAGTTGGTCTATATGACTCAAAATTTGAGAAAGATGCGTGTGGGATTGGACTTTACGTCAATTTACATGGGCTGAAAAAACATGAGATCGTCGAAAAATCACTCTCGATGTTATGTAATTTAGAGCACCGGGGAGGACAAGGTGTCATCGATGCAGGTGATGGGGCGGGTATCATGACTGAGATCCCACATGAACTCTTCACACAAACAATGAACCTTCCGTCGCCTGGTCGTTACGCTGTCGGAATGGTTTTTTTTCAGCCGTCTGAGAATCAACTCCACGAAAAAACGGCCATGATGGAACGTATGGCGGATGAACTGGACTGTTCGACGATTGAGTGGCGTGAAGTACCTGTCGATCCATTGCAAATCGGAGAGCATGCGCGAGTCACGCAACCGGTCATCTATCAATGGTTCATCTCATGTCCATTCCTTGACGAGGATGCGAATGAGCGTGTCTTCTATGAACTTCGTCGAAAAATAGAAAAAGTCGATGCGTTACACCTATATATCGCAAGCCTGTCAACGAGAACGATCGTGTATAAAGGAATGTTGACACCAAATCAAATCGCAGCATTTTATTTAGATTTGCAATCCCCTCAATACAAGAGCACGTTCGGCATCGTCCATTCTCGCTTCTCGACGAACACGTTCCCGTCTTGGGAACGGGCACACCCGAACCGGATGATTGTCCATAATGGGGAGATTAACACGCTTCGAGGAAATATTGATGCGATGCGAGCACGAGAGGGCGTTACATCAACAGATTTATTTGAAGACGTTCATCACTTGTTCCCTGTCCTTCAAGAGGATGGGAGTGACTCGTCCATGCTCGATAACGCTTTTGAATTCTTCACACGAACCGGTCGCTCAATCGCACACACGGCGATGATGTTGATTCCTGAACCGTTCGTCGAAGGGCAGATGGAGTCGTTCAAACGTGACTTTTATCAATATCATTCATCCATCATGGAGCCATGGGATGGACCGACTGGGGTCGTCTTTACAGATGGACGTCAAATCGGAGCGATTTTAGATCGTAACGGCTTGCGCCCGATGCGTTATGTCGAAACGTTGGACGGGGAATTGATTCTTTCCTCTGAAACAGGAGTTATTCCGGTTGATGCAGAGAACGTCAAATCAAAACAACGTCTTAGACCGGGACAATTATTGTTGATCGACCTGATTGAAAAGCGATTGATTCCAGATCATGAGATCAAAGAGACGATTGCAAAGTCAGAGCCTTATCATAAATGGCTCAAGCAGATGATGACCCTCAAGGATAGTGGGGTCATAGAAGAGGAACTATTTGAGCTTCAGCGTGTGCAACGCGCGTTTGGGTATACAAAAGAGGATATTGAGCAGTATATGGTTCCATTAATCAAAGACGAGAAAGATCCAATCGGCTCGATGGGGCATGATCAACCAATCGCCGTGCTCTCGACTCGTCCTCGGTCACTCTTCCATTACTTCAAACAGCATTTCGCGCAAGTGACGAACCCGCCAATCGATGCCTTGCGAGAGAAGATTGTCACGGCGACATTCACTTGGATCGGTCCGCAAGGGGATCCGGTTCATACCGGACGCGGTCATGCGAAACGTGTGTGGTTAGATCATCCGATGATTGATGGGGCAACCCTTAAGCAACTTGACGAGAAGCTCAAGCTCGAACGAGTCGATACGACGTTTACAAATGATTTAGAGGCGTCGCTTGAAGCCCTTTTGCAACATGTCAGCCAGATTGTACGAAATGGTGCGAACGTGATCGTCCTTTCTGACCGACTCGTCAGTAATGAACGGATTGCGATGCCGTCTCTTCTCGTTCTGAGTGCGGTTCATCAACACTTGATTCGAGAGAACTTGCGATCAAACTGTAGTCTTATTTCTGAGAGTGGTGAAGTTCGAGAAGTGCATCAGGCAGCGACCTTGATTGGATATGGGGCAGATGCAGTGTATCCTTACGTTGCCTATGCGACGATTCGAGATTTAGTCGAACGTGAACAAATTATGCATTCACTTGAAGAGGCCATCCGCTCGTATCAAAAAGCGGTCGTTGAAGGGATCGTCAAAATTATGTCGAAAATGGGCATCTCGACGATTCAAAGTTATCGCGGAGCTCAAATTTTTGAAGCCGTTGGGTTAGACCGTGATTTGATCGAGACGCATTTCAGGGGAACGACATCTCAACTGTCTGGAATCGGATTTAAAGAGCTTGAAGACGAAGCGAAAACACTCCATACGTCTGCCTATGCGACGAATCGTCCGCTCGAGGCGGGAAGTGATTTCCAATGGCGTGCAGACGGGGAAGAGCATGCATTTAACCCGAAGACGATTCATTTGTTACAACGCGCCTGTCGTGAGAATGAACGTAAATATTATGATGCTTATGTGAAGCTACATGAATCATCAGGTCAGTTCATCCGACAATTGTTTGCGTTTAAAACACAGCGTCCTGTGCCGCTCGAAGATGTGGAGCCAATCACGTCGATCGTTCGTCGATTTAAGACGGGAGCGATGTCATTCGGTTCGTTATCGAAAGAAGCGCATGAAACCCTCGCCATCGCCATGAACCAGATTGGTGCGAAAAGTAACTCAGGGGAAGGGGGCGAAGACCGGGCCCGCTTCGTCCCAGATGAGTTTGGAAACGAACGCATCAGCCGCATCAAGCAAGTCGCTAGCGGACGCTTCGGCGTGACGGCCGAATATCTATATCATGCCGATGAGATTCAAATCAAGATGGCGCAAGGCGCAAAACCGGGTGAGGGTGGTCAACTCCCAGGAAACAAGGTGTACCCATGGGTCGCTGAAGTCCGGGGATCGGTACCTGGCGTCGGTCTGATCTCACCGCCTCCACATCACGATATTTACTCGATTGAGGACTTGGCTCAGCTCATCTTTGACTTGAAGCATGCGAACCCGAAGGCGAAAATCAGTGTCAAACTTGTCTCAAAGTCAGGAGTTGGGACGATTGCAGCAGGTGTCGCCAAAGCGAATGCCGATACAATTGTCATTAGTGGGTACGATGGTGGGACAGGAGCTTCTCCAAAGACATCAATCAAGCATACAGGACTTCCATGGGAACTTGGACTCTTGGAGACGCATCAAACGCTCGCTTTGAACGGGTTACGGGGGAGAGTAACCCTCGAGACGGACGGGAAGCTCATGACGGGGCGAGATATCGTCCTAGCTGCCATCTTCGGGGCGGAAGAGTTTGCGTTTGCGACAGCACCACTTGTCGTTCTCGGATGCATCATGATGCGCGCATGTCATTTGGATACGTGTCCCGTCGGTGTGGCGACGCAAGATCCGGTACTTCGTCAGAAATTTATGGGGAAACCAGAACATGTCGTCAACTTGATGACATTCTTGGCGGAAGAAGTACGAGAAATTTTAGCATCACTCGGTATGACCTCACTCGACGATGTGGTCGGTCGAACGGATCTTCTTGAAGAAAGTGAATGGAAGACGAGTCATCCGAAAGCGGGACGCTTAGATTTGTCCCCAATGCTTACGATGCCGACCCCGTTACCGGAACGAGAAGAACTGGCACATCCTGCATATCGCTCATACGACCATCGCAAGCTCATCCCGGCTGTATCACGTTCCATTACTTCTACTCAACCAACGTTCTTCGTAGGTCGTGTTCGAAATACCGATCGAGCGGTCGGAACGCAATTAGGGTTTGAAGTGACGAAAGTTCACGGTCAGGTAGGTTTACCGGATGATACGATTTCGCTTCGCCTTAGCGGGTCTGCTGGTCAAAGCTTAGGAGCATTTTTACCGAGGGGCATCACCATTTCCGTTATCGGAGATGCGAACGATTATATTGGGAAAGGTTTGAGTGGCGGTAAATTGGCGCTGATTGCTGAAAAGCATGCACCATTTGATGAGAGTAAACAAATGATTGCCGGAAACGTCTGCTTGTACGGAGCGACGAGTGGTCAAGCGTTCTTTAACGGGCATGTCGGCGAGCGGTTTGCCGTTCGAAACTCTGGTGCGACAGCGGTCGTCGAAGGAGTCGGGGATCACGGGTGTGAATATATGACCGGTGGAACCGTTCTCGTTCTCGGTGAAATCGGACGGAACTTCGCCGCAGGTATGTCAGGTGGAATCGCTTATATATACGGGGAGCAAGCGTATGATCGTCTCGTCAACGAGGAGCTCGTCTCCGTCGTAGGAGAGTTGAACGATGAAGATATGGAACAAATTTATGCACTTCTCGAAGCGCACCAATTCCACACAGACAGTGTCAAAGCACGTACCATTTTAGAGTCGTTTGAACAAGCGCGCTCTCACTTTGTGAAAGTAGTTCCGAGAGATTATGCGAACGTATTGGACGTCATGCGTCAAATCGAGACACATCGACCAGAATTGAGCGAAGCGGATCGGGCACTCGAATTGTTCCGTGTCGTGACTGAAGGAGGTACCGCATGAAACACAACTTTTTGAATATCGCGCGAACGACCTTACCGGAACGTCTTGTCGATGAGCGGGTGAGAGATTATGAGGAATACGCGACGCGATTGGATGACGAATCGGTCAAACAGCAAGCCGCGCGTTGTATGGACTGTGGTACACCGTTTTGTCACGTCGGTGATTTGATCGGTCAAGAAACGATTGGATGTCCGATTCACAACTACATCCCTGAATGGAACAAGCTCGTGACGAAAGCGGATTGGATGGGCGCATACCATCGATTGATGGAAACGAATAACTTTCCGGAGTTCACAGGGAGAGTTTGTCCGGCACCGTGTGAGGGGTCTTGTACACTCGGAATTAGTGAAGATCCGGTTGCGATCAAATCGATTGAACGAACCATCATCGATCGGGCGTTTGAAGAAGGGTGGGTGAAACCAAGACAGGTCCATCGAAGAACCGGGATGACGATTGCCATCGTCGGAAGTGGTCCTGCAGGTTTGGCAGCCGCTGATCAATTGAACCAACTGGGGCATTCGGTCACAATCATCGAGAGGTCGGATGAACCAGGGGGGCTACTCATGTACGGAATCCCGAACATGAAACTGGATAAGGATGTCGTAAGACGTCGCATTCGATTGCTCGAACAAGAGGGAATTGTCATCCGGACGAACATGGAGGTCGGTACCGACGTTACGGTCGATTCACTTCGTAACGAATTCGATGCGGTCATCTTCGCGACAGGGGCTCAGAAACAGCGCACGCTCGGGATCGACGGGGATGATGCAGAAGGTGTCGAAATGGCAATGGATTATTTGACGGCTTCTATGCGTGAGCGTAAAGGAGAATCGCTTCCGTCCATGTACGATGCCAAAGACAAAAATGTTATCGTCATCGGAGGTGGGGATACAGGGGCCGATTGTGTAGCGACTGCAATTCGTCAAGGAGCGAAATCCGTCGTCCAGTTCGGAAAGCATCCATCCAAAGGATTGTTTCGTGCACCAGAGAAACCTTGGCCCCTTCAACCTGACACACTTACGAACGATTATGCGTATGCTGAATCACTCGAGGTCTATGAGAAAGACCCGAGAACGTATTTGATTCGTTCCAACCAAATCGTCGCGAAAGAAGGACGTGTCACCGGAATCGAGACGGAGCGGATGACGAAAGTGGTCAATCCAGATGGACAGGCGACGTTCTTTGTAGAAGAGGATTCCCTTGAGATTTATCCGGCAGACCTTGTCCTCGTCGCGATTGGATTTGAGCGACCGGAACAGGAATTGCGAAAAATCGGTGTCGAGAAGACGAAAAACTTCCAGACGGCAGCGGACAATGTCTTTGTCGCCGGAGATGCGAAGCGGGGACAAAGCCTGATCGTATGGGCGATTCGGGAAGGACGAGAAGTGGCAGAGGTCGTCGATGCGTATCTCGATACTTGCAAGACCGAATTAAAAACCTCATCATAAAAAGGAGCGACATTCGTCGCTCCTTATCTTTTGTTAGGAGGAGTTTTATGTTCACCGAAATTCTCATGTATACGGGAATCTGGTTTATTCTCATCCTGATTTTATTAGGGACCATTTATTCACGACGGAAAAAATGATTAAAGTACCATCGCGGCAATGACGCCGAAGATGATGAGTGGAATGTTGTAGTGTAAGAACGTTGGCCAAACCGTTTCACGTAGGTGATCGTGTTGACCGTCAGCGTTCAATCCACTCGTAGGTCCGAGTGTCGAGTCACTCGCTGGGCTTCCTGCGTCCCCAAGTGCTCCTGCAGTCCCGATGATGGCAATCGTCGCCTCGACGGAGAACCCGTATTGTACACAGAGCGGGACGAAAATCGCTGCAATGATTGGAACGGTCGAGAAGCTTGAACCGATTCCGAGCGTGATGACAAGGCCGACAAGCAACATGACAAGAGCCGCGACCATTTTAGAATCACCCATCAAATCGCTTGCGCCATTGACGAGCGGTTCAATCGCACCTGTCTCGCGGATGACAGCGGCGAAACCACTTGCAGCAATCATGACGAAACCGATGAATGCCATCATACGCATCCCGCTTGTGAAGATGTCATCTGCCTCTGACCAAGGGATGAGGCGGAAAATTGAGAGTAAGATTAGCCCTGTCACTGCCGATGCAATCATCGACTCCGTCTGCAATTGGACGATAAGGACAATCAGTACAACGACAAGTGTCATGATCATCTTGAAACCACTCATTTGACGAACTTCATAATCAGTTGGTCCGAGCGCGATTGTTTCGTATGAACGAGGTTTTCGGTAATGAATGAACGCAGCAATCAAACCGACGACCATCCCTAATGCGGGGATGCCCATGATTGAGACGATGTTCACATCACCGACAGATAAACCGTTCGCTTCGACGTTTGCGATTAAAATTTCGTTCAAGTAAATCCCGCCGAACCCGACAGGTAAGAGCATATAAGGAGTCACAAGACCGAACGTCAAAATCGTTGCAACGAGACGCCGATCTAATTTCAATTCATTAAACAATACGAGTAACGGTGGAATCACGATCGGAATAAAGGCGATGTGAATCGGGAGCACGTTTTGTGAGCTGATTGACAATAATAAGAGAAGCGACAATAAGAACGCTTTAACATAGCTCACTCGTTTTCCTGACACGTCACGACCTGACATGGCAATCAATTTTTCTGCTAGGACGTCTGGTAACCCTGTCTTTGATAACCCGACGGCGAATGCACCGAGGAGTGCGTAACTAAGCGCAATGCTCGCTCCACCGCCTAGACCGTCACTGAAGGCGGTCAACGTATCGTTGAACCCAAGTCCTCCAACAAGCCCTCCGACTAGCGCTGCTAAGATTAATGATAAAACAATGTGCACTCGACTGATGGCGAGTGCGAATAAGACGATGACTGCAAGTAAAACTGCGTTCATATCAATCCAACACCTTCCATGTTTTCTTTCTCTTGGTATCACTTTAATATGATAAAGACTTTTTGAAATTTAACATATGATGTGTGTCTTGTCAAATCAATATGAAAAAAAGCGATAACTCGTTAAAGTTATCGCTCGTCTGTTACATATCAACGTTATGATAGACTTGGCGCACATCTTCTAAATCTTCAAGAACATCAATTAATTTTTCAAATTGTTCTTTTGATGCATCATCAAGTGATACTTCGTTTTGAGGAAGCATCGTCAATTCTGCCACGGCAAACTCTTCTACTCCTGAAGCTTTAAAAGCGGTCTGTACAGCATGGAATGCTTCTGGCTCAGCGTACACAATGACCGTCTCGTCTTCCTCGATGACGTCACGGACATCAAGGTCATGCTCCATCATGAGCTCAAGGACATCATCTGCCGACAAATCATTGACACCGATGACGGCTGTTGCATCGAACATATACGCGACCGAACCGCTGACTCCCATGTTGCCTCCGTTTTTACCGAAAGCGGCACGAACTTCTGAAGCCGTACGGTTGACGTTATTCGTCAACGTATCGACGATAACCATCGCGCCGTTTGGACCGAAGCCCTCGTATCGAAGCTCATCAAAATTTTCTTCGTCGCCACCTTTAGCTTTATCAATGGCGCGGTCGATAATCGCACGAGGCACGTTATACGTCTTCGCACGCTCCACCACGAATTTTAATGACTGGTTCAACTCAGGATCAGGTTCCCCTTGGCGGGCGGCCACATAGATTTCACGACCGAACTTCGCATAGACGCGACTCGTATTCGCATCTTTTGATGCCTTCTTCTCTTTAATGTTGTTCCATTTACGACCCATTACATGTCATCTCTCTTTCCATTTGTACGTAGATTCATTACAGATTATATAAGAAGTTGCCTGAATTGACGAGAAAAGTTTTACTCTTCGCCTTTATCCATCTTTTCCACGATTTCTGTTAAAGTCTTCAAACTCTCGAAAAGTCGATCGGTTTCGTCCTCATTTAAAAAGGCGAGTCGTTCTTCAAAAAGTTTCCGGAACGAGTCTCTTCGTTCGAGCAAAATATGCTCACCTTTTTCCGTCAACTGGTTCCAAATGACACGGCGATCGCGTTCGTCTGGGACACGGGTGATATATCCTTCATTTAATAACTTTGTGATAAGAGGGGTGACATTAGGCGGTGCGATGGAGAGTGTCTCGCTTATCCGTCCGTTTGTGACAGCCCCCTCGTCTTCAATCAACATCAAGAGATGGAAATGAGAGAAGTTTAAGTTCGGGATTTGAGGAAAATCAGATCGTCGTAACAATTTACGACGAATTAATGGAATCAGTTTGACAAACTGGTCCGCTGCATCTTGTTTCGGCATAATAGATTCACTTCCTAGTTAGGTTCTAACTTTATTATACACGAGTTAGGTCCAGTTGAACCTAAAAACGGGTTGATGTGATGAATGATACATCTTATATGCTGTTGAATCGACACAAGTTATGTAAGCGTTTACATAAAGAGTAACACACATTTTCATGAAAACGTATTCGATTTTACTGAGGGGACTCTAAAAAATCAAGAGCTATCAACAAATGACAAAAAAATATTGTGAAAGAGTTCACATTGTTGTCACCCACAAATCCTGAAAAACATTGTATTCTATGAATGTGAAGGAAAGCACAATCTCTTGAAAGCAGTCATCACATTGTGTCTTCCATCAAGTCAATATGTTCATTAAAAGCTCTCAATTATGAGGAGGAACCTAACATGGCAGTCAAAGAGAAAGCAAAAGTGGAAACTACGGCAGAACAAATGGTGGATACGCTCGTAGCGAGTGCGCACAAGGCACTTGATACGTTGATGACGTTCGACCAAGAGAAAATCGATCATATCGTACAGGCGATGGCACTTGCAGGACTCGAGCAACACGTCGCACTCGCGAAATTAGCGCATACAGAAACAGGTCGCGGTGTCTTTGAAGACAAGATGATCAAAAACATCTTCGCGACAGAATATATCTACAACTCACTTCGTGGAGAAAAAACAGTTGGCGTCCTTGAAGATGATGTTCAAAACGGAATCACGTATATCGCAGAACCAGTCGGTGTCGTCGCTGGGGTCACACCGGTCACTAACCCGACATCAACAACGATGTTTAAAGCGATCATCGCCATCAAGACACGTAACCCAATCATCTTCGCGTTCCATCCATCAGCGCAACAATGTTCAAGTGAAGCAGCTCGTGTCCTCCGTGACGCAGCGGTAGCGGCAGGTGCTCCTGAAAACTTGATTCAATGGGTTGAAGTTCCATCACTTGATGCAACGAAAGCGCTCATGAACCACCCTGGTGTGGCGATGGTCCTTGCGACTGGTGGGGCAGCGATGGTCAAATCGGCTTACTCGACTGGTAAACCAGCACTTGGCGTCGGACCTGGTAACGTACCGGCCTACATCGATAAGACTGCGAAAGTGAAACGTGCCATCTCAGACGTCATCCTTTCAAAAACGTTCGACAACGGGATGATCTGTGCGTCTGAACAAGCAATCATCGTCGACCAAGAAGTATATGAAGAAGTGAAAGCAGAGATGACGGCACTCGGTTGCTACTTCTGCTCACCTGAAGAGAAAGCGAAGCTTGAAACGCTCGTCATCCGTACGGATACATGTGCGGTCAACCCTGAAATTGTTGGGAAGCCGGCAGCATGGATCGCTGAACAAGCAGGTCTCAAAGTTCCAGCGGATACGAAAATCTTGATTGCAGAGCTTGAAACAGTTGGCGCAACTGAGCTTCTCTCTCACGAAAAATTAAGCCCAGTTCTTGGTGCATATAAAGTTCAATCACGTGAAGAAGGATTCGCGATTGCTGAAAAAATGCTTGAAATCGGTGGACTCGGTCATACAGCGGTCATCCACTCAACAGATGACGATGCCATCCTTGAATTCGGTCTCCGTATGAAGGCTTGCCGCATCATCGTCAACTCACCTTCAGCGCACGGTGGAATCGGTGACCTTTACAACGAAATGACACCATCCCTCACGCTCGGTTGTGGGTCTTACGGTAAAAACTCCGTCTCAGAAAACGTGACGGCGAAACATCTACTCAACGTGAAAAAGGTGGCGAGACGTCGCGTGAATATGCAATGGTTCAAAGTACCTGAAAAAATCTACTTCGAGAAAAACTCAGTTCAATACCTTCAATCGCTCACAACGAAAAAACGGGCGATGATCGTCACAGATGAAATGATGGTCAAACTCGGATTTGCTGATAAAGTCATCAAAAACTTGCCAGCAGGTGTTGAGTACCGCATCTTCGACCAAGTCGAACCTGACCCATCGGTTGAAACGGTCATGAACGGTGCCGAAGCAATGCGTCACTTCCAACCAGACATGATCATCGCACTTGGTGGTGGTTCACCGATGGATGCCGCGAAAGGAATGTGGCTCTTCTACGAACGTCCAGAAGAGAAGTTCTCAAACCTTCGTCAAAAATTCATGGATATTCGCAAACGGACGTACAAGTTCCCGACACTCGGTAACAAATCAATGTTTATCGCCATCCCGACAACGTCTGGTACAGGTTCTGAAGTGACACCGTTCACAGTCATCACTGACAAAAAACGGAACGTGAAATATCCGATTGCTGACTACGCGATCACTCCAGACGTTGCCATCGTCGACCCTGAGTTCGTCATGACCGTCCCAGCTTCAATCACGGCTGATACAGGGATGGACGTCATGACACACGCGATCGAAGCATACGTTTCCGTCATGGCGAATGATTACACAGACGGGCTTTGCCTCCGCGCCATCAAGATGATTTTCGACTACCTACCAAAAGCGTATGAAAACGGTAGCGACGCGGAAGCTCGTCAGAAAGTACACAATGCTTCAACGATGGCGGGTATGGCGTTTGCGAACGCGTTCCTCGGTATCAACCACTCGATCGCTCACAAAATCGGTGGAGAGTTCCACGTGCCACACGGTCGTACGAACGCGATTCTCATGCCACACGTCATTCGTTACAACGCGACACGTCCATCGAAACTTGCGGCATTCCCGAAATATGAGTCATTCATCGCTGACGAGCGTTACGCAGAAATCGCACGTTACCTCGGTCTTCCAGCAAGCACGACAGCTGAAGGTGTCGAGTCACTCGTGCAAGCGATCATCGAGCTCGGTCAACGCTTGAATATCAAACTTTCGTTCAAGGCGCAAGGCATCAAGAAAGCAGAACTCGATGCGAAGATCGACAAGATGGCGGTCGACGCATTCGAAGACCAATGTACGACGGCCAACCCGAAAATGCCGCTCGTTGAAGAGTTGAAAGAAATCATGTACGCAGCATACGAAGGCGTATAAGGATCAACATGTACAAGTAAGCCCGTTCAACTCGAACGGGCTTCAGCTTGTTGACTAACATGAATCATAACGCTCGCCTGTCCGGCGCCCACGCTTTCCGCAGGCAATCCCGGAGCCGCATCGCGACCTAGGTCGCTGCTGGGTCTCCGTCGGATTGCTTTCCTGCAGGGGTCGGGGCGCCGTCGGGCGAGCAACGCAAACGGTCGTCATCTGGCGGTCG
>NZ_JACSKB010000010.1:1755-4644 GCF_018617335.1 Exiguobacterium sp. s63
GGACCGTGTGTCTTAGACGCTAGATCAAGGTAGAAAGGGCGTACGGTGGATGCCTTGGCACTAGGAGCCGATGAAGGACGCGACGAACAGCGAAATGCTCTGGGGAGTGGTAAGTACACATTGATCCAGAGATCTCCGAATGGGGGAACCCACCGCCGGGAGACTGGCGGGACACCCACGTGAATACATAGCGTGGCGTGAGGCATACCCGGGGAACTGAAACATCTAAGTACCCGGAGGAAGAGAAAGAAAATTCGATTCCCTGAGTAGCGGCGAGCGAAACGGGAACAGCCCAAACCAGGAAGCATGCTTCCTGGGGTTGTAGGACACTCTACACGGAGTTACAAAGGGATAGGGTAGGTGAACGACCTGGAAAGGTCGGCCAGAGAAGGTGACGGCCCTGTAGCCGAAACCCCATCCCCTCCAGAGTGGATCCTGAGTACGGCGGGACACGTGAAACCCCGTCGGAATCCGGGAGGACCATCTCCCAAGGCTAAATACTTCCTAGTGACCGATAGTGAACCAGTACCGTGAGGGAAAGGTGAAAAGCACCCCGGAAGGGGAGTGAAAGAGATCCTGAAACCGTATGCCTACAAGTAGTCAGAGCCCGTTCACGGGTGATGGCGTGCCTTTTGTAGAATGAACCGGCGAGTTACGATGGCGGGCGAGGTTAAGCCGATGAGGCGGAGCCGCAGCGAAAGCGAGTCTGAACAGGGCGCATCAGTCCGTCGTCGTAGACCCGAAACCAGGTGATCTACCCATGTCCAGGATGAAGGTCAGGTAACACTGACTGGAGGTCCGAACCCACGCACGTTGAAAAGTGCGGGGATGAGGTGTGGGTAGCGGTGAAATGCCAATCGAACCTGGAGATAGCTGGTTCTCTCCGAAATAGCTTTAGGGCTAGCCTCGAGGTGAAGAGTTCTGGAGGTAGAGCACTGATTGGACTAGGGGCCCCCACAGGGTTACCGAATTCAGTCAAACTCCGAATGCCAGCAACTTGTACTCGGGAGTCAGACTGCGAGTGATAAGATCCGTAGTCGAGAGGGAAACAGCCCAGACCATCAGCTAAGGTCCCCAAGTGTATGTTAAGTGGAAAAGGATGTGGCGCTGCACAGACAACTAGGATGTTGGCTTAGAAGCAGCCACCATTCAAAGAGTGCGTAATAGCTCACTAGTCGAGTGGCGCCGCGCCGAAAATGTAACGGGGCTAAACATACCACCGAAGCTATGGATCCCGTAAGGGATGGTAGGAGAGCGTTCCAAGCAGCAGTGAAGCGGTATCGTGAGGAGCCGTGGAGCGCTTGGAAGTGAGAATGCCGGTGTGAGTAGCGAAAAGAGGGGTGAGAATCCCCTCCGTCGAAAGCCTAAGGTTTCCTGAGGAAGGCTCGTCCGCTCAGGGTTAGTCTGGACCTAAGCCGAGGCCGAAAGGCGTAGGCGATGGACAACAGGTCGATATTCCTGTACCGCCGTACCACCGTTTGAACGATGGGGGGACGCAGAAGGATAAGGTGACCGTGCGACTGGAAGTGCACGGACAAGCAGCGAGGCCGTCGGGTTGGCAAATCCGCCCGGCACCAAGGTTGAGCTGTGACGTGGAGCCCGTAGGGCGAAGCACCGGATTTCACGCTGCCAAGAAAAGCCTCTAGTGAGGAGGTCGGCGCCAGTACCGCAAACCGACACAGGTAGGCGAGATGAGAATTCTAAGACGCGCGGGATAACTCTCGTTAAGGAACTCGGCAAAATGGTCCCGTAACTTCGGGAGAAGGGACGCTTATGGCAACATAAGCCGCAGTGAATAGGCCCAAACGACTGTTTAGCAAAAACACAGGTCTCTGCTAAATCGCAAGATGAAGTATAGGGGCTGACGCCTGCCCGGTGCTGGAAGGTTAAGGGGATGTGTCATCGCAAGAGAAGCACTGAACCGAAGCCCCAGTAAACGGCGGCCGTAACTATAACGGTCCTAAGGTAGCGAAATTCCTTGTCGGGTAAGTTCCGACCCGCACGAAAGGCGTAACGATTTGGGCACTGTCTCAACGAGAGACCCGGTGAAATCATAGTACCTGTGAAGATGCAGGTTACCCGCGACAGGACGGAAAGACCCCATGGAGCTTTACTACAGCCTGATATTGAGGCTTTGTACGCGATGTACAGGATAGGTGGGAGTTTGTGAAGCCGGAGCGCCAGCTTCGGTGGAGACACCCTTGGGATACCACCCTTTGCGTATAGAGTCTCTAACTCGCAGCCGTGATCCGGCTGGAGGACCGTGTCAGGCGGGTAGTTTGACTGGGGCGGTCGCCTCCTAAACAGTAACGGAGGCGCCCAAAGGTTCCCTCAGAATGGTTGGAAATCATTCGAAGAGTGCAAAGGCAGAAGGGAGCTTGACTGCGAGACCTACAAGTCGAGCAGGGACGAAAGTCGGGCTTAGTGATCCGGTGGTTCCGCATGGAAGGGCCATCGCTCAACGGATAAAAGCTACCCTGGGGATAACAGGCTGATCTCCCCCAAGAGTCCACATCGACGGGGAGGTTTGGCACCTCGATGTCGGCTCATCGCATCCTGGGGCTGGAGTAGGTCCCAAGGGTTGGGCTGTTCGCCCATTAAAGCGGTACGCGAGCTGGGTTCAGAACGTCGTGAGACAGTTCGGTCCCTATCCGTCGTGGGCGCAGGAAATTTGAGGAGAGCTGTCCTTAGTACGAGAGGACCGGGATGGACGCACCGCTGGTGTACCAGTTGTTCCGCCAGGAGCATCGCTGGGTAGCTACGTGCGGACGGGATAAGTGCTGAAAGCATCTAAGCATGAAGCCCCCTCCGAGATGAGATTTCCCTTTGAGCAATCAAGAAAGACCCCTCAGAGACGATGAGGTAGATAGGTCATGGGTGGAAGCGTGG